>ONEQ01000338.1 GCA_900316885.1 uncultured Eubacteriales bacterium
GTGACAAAAACAAAAAGAGTGCAGCCGAACCAGACTGCACTCCTTTTCTGTTAATTCTGCTCTGCAAGATACAGCGCTGCCCGTTTCTGGATTGCCTCGGCGGTATCCTCTGCCGAGCGGTCGCCGCTGAAATACATGCCGGCTTCCTCCAGAACGATGTTCCTGACCTCCTGATCGAGCATCATGAACGTGTCACAGCCCCGAATGTAACCCTCCAAAGCATCACGCTCCTCCTGTGTCAGGGGATAGACCTTGTTGCCATTGTCCTCGATATTGGGAATGTCCGAAATCTTGTCCTCGCTCCAGACATACATCATCCCGTCGAGCTGCTCCTCAAATTTCGCATCGATCAGGGAAAAGGCAGGGCGCTCGTTGTATTCCTTTGCATCCTGAACATACGCCTTGACGACCTCCCATGCAGCATCCCGGTTCGGACTTGTGCTGACGATACCCAGTTCGCCGCAGTCTGTATAGTGTGACCCCACATTCGTGATCTTTCCGCCCTGACCAGTATCTGAGGGATAGCCTGCAAGTGTCATTTCGCCGCCAAGCTCTGCCTTGACATAGGACAAATGAGAAAGTGAAAAACCACCACCCGGCGCACTGATGGCAAACGGATAGAGATAATCCTGATCGCGCTGATATTTCATGTAATTATCGGAATACCAATTCTCAAATTTCGCATTCTGTTCTGCATCCTCGTAGTTTTTCTCCGGTCGTGTCGTTTCTGCCGGGTAGCGGTTACAGAATTCGAGGATCTTGACAAACTCCGGTGAATCGAAGCTGCACGTTCCTGCCATTTCATCCGTGAAATCCCTTGGTGCTCCAATAATAGAAAATGTCATCCGCACCGTCATAAAGACTGAGCATATCATCGACTGTCCAGCTTTCCTTGTCCGTGAATTTTGACTTGACAGCGATCGTTTCCACAACAAAGCCGGATGCCAGCGCATAAAGTGAACCGTTCGGATGCTGCATCGCAGTCAGGACATTGGGGACAAATTGTTCTTTGCCAAGTGCCGCATCCTGATTGAGATAATCATTCAGATCACAGAACACGCCCCGGCTGCCGAGCTTCAGGAACTGCTCGTGCCCGCCGTACATGAGAACAAGATCGGGTGCCTTGTCACTGACAATGTCCATTTTGAGCTGATCAATTGCATTGCTTTCTTCGGCGTTCAAGTACGGCTGTATTGTAATGCGGATATCGCTGTGCTCGCGGTTGAACGCCTGCACGAAATCCTTGACCGCATAATCCCTATCCAGCACAGCAAGGGTCAGGTTCTGCGCCGTTCCGATTTCCGAAGTGCGTTTCCGTGTCAGACGGTAAAACGCACGCTGCCCTTCGAGACTGATTCCCAGAAAACTTCCATCCGTAAGAGGAATCGCTGTTAGGGGGTTCAAATCGGATGCATCCCAGTCAATGACGACCTCCGTTTTCCCGTCATCCCGGATTCCGAGGAGTGTATTTCCTGCATTCGCAAACAGCCGGTAATCACCGTAACCGCCGGAAAATGCCCGTTTTAAGACACCTGTATCCTTTTCGGAGTTGGTATAGAGTTTCTTACCAATTTTCCCTGTTTCAGTATCAAATTCATAAACCGTCTGAGAATGCATAGCCACGCATTTCGGCAATTCGCTGTAATTCGTAATATCATACACCAGTGCTTTTCCGTCCCTGTCATGCAGGAAGTATCTGGAAACATAATAGCTATGCATCGTGTCAGACGGTTCCGGCACATCCTCTGTCTTTTGAACACTGCCGTCCCTCCCGATACGCAGGATAGCTCCTCCCATCGCGAGAAACGCTCCGTCATCCTCCCACAGGAGCGAACTCGGCTCTACTCTGCCTTGCTCATCAGCAAAGTCCTCCAATCCTGTGATCTGCACCTTGCCGCTGAGTGTACCGTCCGGCTCGTAGGTACACAGCCAGTAGTCGGTCACATATTCGCTCCAGTACTGCTGCCAGAAATCATAATCGGTATCACCGCCGTCAGCGGGATTCATGTTGTTGTGATTTTCCATAGCCGTCAGACGGTAGACAGCTCC
>ONEQ01000335.1 GCA_900316885.1 uncultured Eubacteriales bacterium
ATCTGACCAAGAAGCAGCGTCTGGAAATTGCAGATACGTTTCTGGAAAAGGTTGGACTTGGCGAATTCGGCGGCAAATATCCGTCGCAGCTCTCCGGCGGAATGCAGCAGCGTGCGGCGATCGCCCGTGCGCTCGCGATGGACACGGAAATCCTGCTGATGGATGAGCCGTTCAGCGCAATCGACGCAAAGAACAGAATTGTCCTTCAAGAATTGTTACTGAAACTCTGGGAGGGGGACGGCACAGAACCCCGAAAGTCGGTCGTTTTCGTGACCCACGACATTGACGAAGCAATTTTGCTTTCGGACAAAATTGTCGTTCTGACCGCGCATCCCGGAACGGTTGCCGAGATCATCCCCGTTCCGTTTGAGCGTCCGCGTGACCGCAAGACGCTTGTTCAGACACCCGAATATGCGCAGTTCCGCAGCCGTCTGCTGCGCCTGTTTTACAACGATATCGCCGAGCGCATCGGCGGAGAGGAGGTCGTTCTCTGATGGCTACCGCAGCTATTTCCGCACCCGCAGTCAAAACCAAAGAACCGACAATTCCCGTCGCTGCGCGGTTTCTGCGTGTGACTCATTTATTATTTCTGATTCTGGTCGGGGTGCAGTTCATCCCCGATCATGCGAGCGTGACCGACGCGCACACCTCGTGGCTGATTTGGTTTGCCGTGATTGTCGAAGCCGTGACGCTCGCAATCAGCCCGCTGTTCAAGAAAAAAGAGGGCTTGAACCTGTTCCTCGACATCATCGGATTCATCTACGGATTCCTGATTTTGTGGACGATCTTCACCGCAAAGCTGGCACTCTTGCCCGCGGCATTATTCCCGCCGTTTGGTAAGATTCTGGCACAGGGTGCGGAGGATGCCCCGAAAATTCTCGTCAACATCAAAAGTTCCGTTGGCATCATTTTGCAGGGATTTTTCCTCGCATTGATCACCGCCGTTCCGCTGGGACTGTTCCTTGGCTGGAACGCAAGACTCGGCAGTGCTGCGACGTATCTGAGCAAGTTTTTTAGCTCGATTCCTCCGATCGTTTACATTCCCTACGGCATCGCACTTCTGCCGAGTTTCCGCAGCGTATCCGTATTTGTCATCTTTCTTGCATCGTTCTGGCCGGTGTTTGCCGGCACGATGAGCGGCGTGCTGCATGTGGACAGCCGGATACTCGATTCCGCGAAAGTCCTCAATGTAAATAAGCCGACCATGCTCCTGAGCGTCATTCTTCCGGCATCCCTGAACCAGATTTTTCTGGGCTGCAATCAGGGACTGTCCGTCAGCTTCATCCTGCTGACGTCCGCTGAAATGATCGGCGCCCGCGACGGTATGGGCTACTACGTCAAGTACTATTCCGATTTCGGCGATTATACTCGCACAATCGTTGGGCTTCTGGTCATTGGCATCGTGGTTATTGGCGTGACGTTCCTTGTGAATGCGTTGCAGAAATATCTGCTGCGCTGGAAAAAGTGACCGTATATAGGTGAAAAATCCTCCCCGCAATCTGGTTCGCGGGGAGGATTTTCTTGATTTGTGGTTACATATATTCGGCTAAAATTTGAAGAAACCTATCAAGTTCCGCCTGTGTTGTCAGATGTGATAGGCTGATTCTCCAGGAACTGAGTGCGTTCTTGCGGTCGTGCGTCAGTGACATGACAGCACGGCCCTTAATGCCGCTGACGGAAAGATTCAGGATAAATGGCACGGCATGTTCCGGGCTGTTGATGCGAATGTTCGGGTGTTTCGCAAATCCTGCACGGAGACTTTTATTCAAATTCTGTACCATAGCTGTTCGCGCCGGAAACTCCTGCACGGCAAGCTCCAGCGCTTTCGCGCAGGCAGCAGCCGCCGGTGCATCCGGTGTTCCGCTGCGGTACAGCGTTGTGCTTGCACCGCCATGAATCAGTGGTTCGATGATGATGCCCTTGCGCTTGACAAGAACACCGCAGCCCTTCAAACCGTAGAATTTATGCGGCGCCAAGCTTACCAAGTCCATATTCGTCAGGTCAAGCGGAATCTTGCCGACTGCCTGAGTTGCATCCACATGAAAACGGCAGTTCGGGTGATCCTTCAGAATTGCGGCTATTTTCTGCACCGGCTGAACAATGCCGAGTTCACTGTCTACAGCGCATACCGAGCAAAGCACCGTATCCTCCCGCAGAAGTGAAGTCAGATGCTGTAAATCCACCCGTCCGTCTGCATCAAGCTGCACAATGTCGATCTCCCAGCCCTGTTCCTGCAAACAGGTTAAAGCTCCGCTGACGGATGAATGCTCCAGAAACGTGGAAATGATGTGCTTTCCCTTGCGCCGCGATGCATTTGCCACACCCTTGACAGCAAGATTATTGGCTTCACTTGCGCCGCT
>ONEQ01000333.1 GCA_900316885.1 uncultured Eubacteriales bacterium
TGAAAGCCGCAGTTGACAAGCTGAAGATGCTGCAGAACGGCAAGGCAGCCCTTGAGGGAATGACCGAAGCAGACTGCCTTGAGCTTTTCGGGATAAGCAGAGCGCAGGCACTCGCGAACACCAACGCCGCCCTTGCTAAAACCGAGCAGGAGATTTTCAGAGCAGAGCATCCGCTGACGGGCATCGACAAACAGCTCTTCGAGATCGCAGCCAAGCACCTGATCACGGTGCAGGAGCGCGGAGACCTTGAAGCCCGCCACTGCGACAGCGAGGACTTCATTGAGGTTCCGGTCTGGGGCTTGGAAGCTGCCCTCAAGGACGCCTACGAGGCAGGACGCAAGAGCAAGTAAACAAGCGGAACAGCGCAGCCCTTCCGCAGGGAGGGGCTGCCAAACCTGAAGGAGGAAACAAGCATGGATACATATGCACAGCTTGAAATGCTGACCGCAGTCATCGCAAACCTGTCGGTTACGGGAACATGGACGGAGCGAGCAGTGATGGAAACGCTCCTTGAGGTCTTTGAGCCGAAGGAACTGACCGACCTCGGCTACGGTGACCGGGTGGATGCCTACTTGAAGGAGTACGGCGGATAACGCCGACACTCGCGCCACGTTGCGCTGTGTGGGGCTTTCCAAGACGGCAGCGGATAACTTGCCCTTGCGGAAAGCCTCGGCACACGGCGCGACTGTGCGCGTCCTGTGCGATGTACATTTCAGCCGAATAATCAGGCTCATGTTTGTCACATTTATTTTGCGAAAAGGCGTGGACTTATCGCGGAAAAAGAGGTAATATGTCACTACCGCCAGACAAGCGGAATCAAACAAAAGGAGCGAATCAACATGAAAATTCTGGTATGCGAACCCGGCAAACACCCCTACGTCAAGGACATCGAACACACCCTTGAGAACCTCCAGGCTGAGGTGGACGGCTACATTCAGGCAATCTACCCCTTCGAGGAGGAAGTCGGTGTGATTGTGAACGAGGAGGGGCTTTTCCGCGATGACCTTGCATGGAACAGAACGGTTGAGAAGTACGGCCCGATCAAGGGAACCTTCTTCGTCTGTGGTCTGGGCTTCGAGGATTTCACAGGGCTGACCGATGAGCAAATTGAAAAGTACAAGACGCTTTTCTGGGAACCTGAGATCTTCATCCCGACACCGAACGGCATGGTGGTGCTACACATCGTGGACTGATCGCAGCAGGGGCAGGGCTTCGGCTCTGCACCGCGCCTTCGGGCGGCGGCATAATATGTACAACAATCAGCGAAAAATCGACCTGCACATTCTGGTAGTTTAGCCGCTTGCTATTCCGGGGAGATCATGGTAATATGTGACACAACGGAAGGGCAAACGCCCAGCCGAATACAACAAACGGAGGAATCCACCATGAACTTTTTTGAAACCGAACTGAAGAAGATGACCGCAAAGGTCAGCCTGCTGAAGAACATCAAGCTGGTCGGCAGAGCCTGCATCGCCCGCCTGACAGATACCACCACGGTGAAGGTTACCTTCACAACGCTGGGGGTTGCGGAAAACTACCCTGCGATCCGAATCACGGTGCTGAACCGCAGCGAGGGCAAGGTTGACGAGATCACGATTCGCTTCAGCGATCACTGGACAAACAAAGACACCATTTACGCATGGACCTACCGCGGGGAAAGTGAATGGTACAACTACCGCCCGACCGCAGCAGACTACACCAAAATGGCAAAGGCGATCAGCGACTACCTTGAAAACTTCGCCGACTGAAAATCGAGCCGCCCTTCGGGGCGGCACAACATCAAAGGAGGAGTACATCGTGGATGAGAAAACGCAGAACGCACTGGAGCAGATCGCAATGGCGGAAAGCCTTGTGCTTGCAGAGCGTGGAGGGCTGGACTTTCGTGGAAGAACGCACTGGAGCAGATCGCAATGGCGGAAAGCCTTGTGCTTGCAGAGCGTGGAGGGCTGGACTTTCGTGGAATCGATCAGGATTCCGCTGAGATCAGTATTATGACGCTCCGCGTGATGCTTGCAAGAGCCTACGAGCTGGGCAGAAACAGCAAGCCCTGACTTGCGCCACGTTCGCCTGTGCGGCGGCTTTTGACACAATGGTGCATAACTTGCCCCGCGATAAAAGCCGCCCACACTGCGCGTTTGTGCGCCTCCTGCGGCAACGCATAATATGTACAACAACCGGCGAAAAATCGCGTTGCACATTCTGGTAGTTTAGCCGCTTGATATATCCCCCGACCTATGGTAATATGGTCACAACGGCAGCGGAGAGCGCAGCCGAAAACTACGAAAGAGCGAGGTAAACACTATGGAAAACAGACTGTGGCACGAGGGTACAATTCTGGCACCGACTAAGGAAGGCAAGACGGTGGTTCACTACTGGGCAAAGGTCTACGACGAGGGCAGCGCCTTCGGAATCGAGGGCGGCCGGATCAGCAAGCTGACACTGAAGGCGAACGGCGAGGTCATCTACAATTACGACCGCGGGCTTGATGTACCGCCTCAGAACGAGGCAGCGGAGATTGCGCTTGCGATTCTGATGTACGAGTACAGATAAGCAAAACAGACGGCGGGCGGCGGCACAAAGCCGCCCATCGTCCACAACTGGCTAACAACGATATCATGGTGGTTATATACATAGGAGAGGCTTGCAGTTTGCAGGCCTTTTCTTTATGCAGATTTTTCAAGGAAGGAGTGATGCGGATGGCTCAGAGAGGCAGAAAACCGAAACCTACGGCGATCAAGGAACTGGAAGGAAATCCGGGCAAGCGTCCGCTGAATGATGCCGAGCCAAAACCGGAGCGCAAGGCACCTCCGTGTCCGAAATGGCTGGAGCCGGAAGCGAAAAAGGAATGGCGCAGGCTGTCAAAGCAACTGGAGCAGATCGGTGTGCTGACCGAAGTCGATCAGGCGGCATTCGCATCGTACTGTCAGGCATATGCACGTTGGAAGGAAGCCGAGGAATTCATGACGCAGCATGGCACTATCGTGAAAACGAAGTCAGGCTACTGGCAACAGGTGCCGCAGGTGTCGATTGCGCAGACCTATCTGAAAATCATGAATAAAATTGCAGAGCAGTTCGGTCTGACTCCGGCAGCAAGAAGCAGGATCACGGCAGGCGCGGATATGAAGGGTGCAGCCGTTGACGATATGGATGAACTTCTCGGAGGTGGCTGATGGCAAGAACAGCAAAAGCAAGAG
>ONEQ01000331.1 GCA_900316885.1 uncultured Eubacteriales bacterium
CGGACCGCGTCGTGGTGATGCAGCCGAGATGGCGATCATCAAGCTCGTTGACTAATTCGGTCTGAGTTTTGAAACTGTCTGCCCCCCAATGCGCCAGCAAAGGGGGGCAGCGCTGTGTAAATCGCAGAATGGAGATGAACGAATGATCTTTGTCACTGGGGACTGTCACGGGAAATTTCACCGGTTCAACAAAGAGCGTTTTCCCGATCAGATGCACATGACCAAAAACGATGTGGTCATTATCTGCGGGGACTTCGGCGGCATCTGGTGTCAGCCGTCCGATCTGGTACAGCAGAAAACGGAGAAATACTGGCTCCGTTGGCTGTACGAGAAGCCGTTCACGACCCTGTTTGTGGACGGGAATCATGAGAATCATGCAAGACTGAATGACATGCCCGTATCGGAATGGCATGGTGGCAAGGTCCACAAGGTGTGGGATTCCGTCTACCATCTTATGCGCGGTGAGGTCTACGAGATCGAGGGCAAGCGGTTTTTCACGTTCGGCGGTGCCGCTTCCCATGACATTTCAGACGGCATCATCGACGGAGCCGATCCCGACTGGAAGCGTCAGGCGATCCGCATGGAAATGAATGATAAGTACATGTACCGTGTCAAGGGCATCAGCTGGTGGGAGGAGGAGCTTCCCTCCGTTGAGGAGATGCAGAACGGCCTGGACAATCTCGCAAAGGTCGGCAACAAGGTCGATTACATCATCACGCACTGTGCGTGCTCCACGATCCAGAACAGCTTTGCCGGGATCTACTGCAATGACCGCCTGACGGACTATCTCGACTGGATCCGCAACACCGTCGAGTATGAGCAGTGGTTTTTCGGGCATTATCATGAGGATTTTTGCATTACACCGAAGGATCGTCTCATTTATGACGAGATCATCGAACTAAAAACCCGCTGAATCCCTTGCAATTTCCGGTGGACTGTGCTATAATAAAAGAGACAATACTGTGTCGATACAGTCCTGAAGGGGGATCCGCACTATGAAACTCGTTTTTGCGATCGTGAACGGCGATGACAGCCAGGCTGTCTCCAAGGCTTTGATGAAGGCTGGCTTTTTTGCGACGAAGCTTGCCTCTACCGGCTCATTCCTGAGTGCCGGGAATACCACCTTCCTCACCTGCGTGGAGGATCACCGCGTGGATGACGTGATCCGCGTCATTGAGGAAAAGAGCCAGAAACGGAAGCAGTTTGTGCCCACCGGCGTCGGTATGGGAATGGATTTCCCGGTTGAGGTTGAGGTCGGCGGCGCGACTATTTTCGTGACCGACGTGGAGCGTTTTGAGAAGGTATGATCCCGAAGATCTATGGAAATGATGCAGTCCTGTCGCTCATCCGCACGATGCGCGAGCGTGAGCATCTGCCCCATGCAACGTTGCTTTTCGGAGAGCGAGGGCTTGGTCGCAGGACGATTGCACGCTATTTTGCCATGACGGCAATGTGTACGGGGGAGCATGCCCCCTGCGGAGAATGTCCCTCCTGCAAAAAGCTTCTGCTCGACGATATGGACGAGGTGCATCCGCACCCCGATGTGATCTGGGTCGAGCACAGCGGCAAGAAGCGTGGATTCTCCGTTGACACCGTGCGCATGGTCTGCCGGGATGCGATTGTTGCCCCGAATGACGGCGATCGCAAGATCTACATCTTCTCCGACTGCGACCAGATGGACATCCGTGCCCAGAATACGCTCCTCAAGCTGACCGAGGAGCCACCGTCGCATGTCCTGCTGGTGTTCACGGCAGAGCATCGTAATGCATTCCTGACCACGATGCTCTCGCGTATGATGCCCATCGCCGTGCGCCCCTGCACCGTAGCCGAGTGTGAGGAGGCGCTTGTGTCACAGCATGACTGCCGTCCGCAGGAGGCGGCACACGCTGCAGTAGCCTGCTCCGGCAATATCGGCAGAGCACTCCAGTGGATTGAATCCAAGGACGTGCAGGAGATGACGGACGATGTGGCAGAGCTGACAAAAGCGATTGCCGGGAATCGTCGCTACGAGACGCTCCGGATTCT
>ONEQ01000329.1 GCA_900316885.1 uncultured Eubacteriales bacterium
AACACCGGTAGCTGCGGCCATCCTGAGGTCGCCGAATTGAGCGGAATTGCACTGGCCAAGATACATATTAAGGTTGTTGTATTCCATCCAGGCATAGATCACATCAAAGGGCAGAAAGCGGAATACGTCGAATTCAACCTCGAAGGCCGCGCTGGTGCGGGCTGTCCCAAAGATTGCAAGGGTAAAGTATTTGGTGTTGGGCACCAGACGTTTCATTGCCGCTGCGTCTGTAAACAGCGGCAGCACCGCTGCATCAAAGTCCACGCTCATAGCATTTCGGAGCGAATCCAGAATGGGTTTGGCGGCATTTCTCAATTCCTCCGGCGCATCGTTGCTCACTTCATGCTGAATTTTTTCCGCGCCGCAGTCCATTGTAATATCGAGCCCGGGTTCGAGGACCTGAAGCCGGTTGGTGAACGCCGCCATGCTGACCAGGCAGCGCGGCACGGTGCTGCTGATTACCCGGACGTGACCGTCGCCGCCTCGGAACACACGGCGGAAGCGCTTGTACATCCTGTCTGCGATATCCCGATGCTCGCGCTGTCCGCGAAGGGTCAGGCGCCCGTCCATTCCGTTCACCAGGGTACGGATGACGATGGTTTCCTGCAGAAGGGAATCTCCACGGGCAGTAAGAACGCCTTCATTTTTGGCTGCCTGCAGCGTGGAGATGATGTTTTCGTAGCGGCTCTGATCCCAACCCGAACGGCTACCGTGACGACCGTAATGGCTGATATAAAACGGCTTATATCCGTGTGGCGCCTTTGTGTCGGGGCCGGGGACGACAGCGATATCATACGGGCATGCGTTCAGCCCAGCCGCAGGATGACAATGATCAATCAGTTCGGCAAGGGCAGGATTTGGGAAACGGCTGTAGTCTTTCTGCGCTTGTGCAGAAAGAAGCGATACGAACACCGTGGTGGCTAATGTACAGATAATCAGTTTTTTGCGCATTTTGACTCGCTGGAATTCAGACACGTTGTTTTTTATAAACAGCTGTTTAATAGTGGTTTAGCTATCACGGCCGCACTAAAAACGCAGCGCCAGGCCGACTCCGGATGCGGTGCTTCCGAAAATCACCTCTTTCTCAACCCTGACGGTAGTATTGTTGTATTCATCACATACGGCCTTCATCTTTTTATCGGCCCTTACCCTTACGGGGATTCCGAGGGCGAGTCCTGCAGCCCCCACTCCGGCAGCGGCAAGACCGCCTGCAGCAAAGTATCCAGCAGGACGCATTACTTCCTCCATGTCGGCTTGGCCAAACGAGAAGACAGCTACAAGTGCACCTACAAGCACATATCCGAGTGCAACAACTTCCGCTGCAGCGCCCACGCCAATCATGCAAGAGCCGCCTATCGCAAGACCGTTGCCTATGCGGCGTTGCCTTGTATACTGTTTCCAGGCAGGATTGAAGTCGGTGGAATCTATATTGGACAGGAGCAGATATTTCTGTTCGGGAGTCAGGACCGTACCGTCAAGTCTGATTTTCACTCCTTTATGGTGTGCACCGGTCATTTGTGCTATCTTGACGGAGTCTCTGTGCGCCTTGCGTTCTTCTCTCCTTGCGCCAGGTTCTGCAACTGCTGCAAAACACAAAAGGGCGGCCAACAATGTAATTAGAATCTTTTTCATGGCTGATTAGTTTGGACAAATATACGAAAAATAACTATCTTCGCCGACGAAATAACACTAATCAATGAAAACGGAACAGGATCTTGCTTTGATTGCCGGCAAATTCGCCATCAAAGGAAATATTGAAAGTATTGCCCCTCTTGGCAACGGGCTTATCAACGATACATACATGGTAAAGGCCGACGGCCCGGAAGAATATGTGCTCCAGCGCATCAACAACGCAATATTCAAGGATGTCGAACTGCTGCAGCACAATATTGAGTGTGTTACCCGGCATATCCGTTCCAAACTGAAGGAAGCCGCAGAAAATGACATAGACCGCAAGGTGCTCAGATTCGTGTCAGTTAAAGAAGGTGACAAAACCTATTGGACAGACGGCAATACCTACTGGCGGGTATCTGTTTTTATTCCGGATGCAGTTAC
>ONEQ01000328.1 GCA_900316885.1 uncultured Eubacteriales bacterium
GGTCGATGTCAATGACAATGACCCAGCAGAAGGTGCCCATCGTCTGGCAGAGACGATAGGTCTCCTCGCCGTCGTGCATGAGCTTGTTGCGGTTGGCGATCTCGGTGGTTTCGTCCATGAACGCGAGCTTTTCGATCATCGCATCCTTGTTCTTCTCGCTGGTGATGTCGATCAGCGCACCGCCGATGATGGGCTTGCCGCTCTGGTTGAGCAGATTCTCGTGATAGTGGTAGGAGTACCAGACATAGTGCTTATCCGCGCCGGCGCTGATGCGCAGCTCGAGGGAACGCGGACGGCTGACCACATTGGTGGGTTTGGTCTTGCGGATATTCTCAAGATACTCGTCAAAGAGGAAACGGTCGTCCGGATGGAGACGGGAACGGAAATCCTCAAAGCTGATATGGTTCGAGTGGATGCCCAGGAACTGCTGTGCTTCGTCGGAGGCATAGTACTCCTCGCGTGTTGTCTCGCACAGCAGGATACCGATACCGGACAGCTTCATGGAAAGCTGGTAGCGGCGCTGGGAAATGGTCAGATCCTCGGCTTTTTTCATGAGCTTGAATTTGGCTTCCTCAAGCTCTGTTGTTTCAAAGCCGATGGTAAAGTACAGCGATGCATGATTGGACTGCTTCAGCAGGGAGGATGCCCAGCTGATGGAACGGCGGATGCCGGTCTTTTCGTCCTCAATCGTGCTGTCGTAGATGTCATCCGCGAACAGATCCGCGGCATCGCGCGGGGCGACCTGAATGGCATGGAAGAAATTGCTCAGAAGGACGGCGCTGTCGCCGGGATCCTCGCTCTCGCTGATGCCGAGGAGCTCGTCCATGGATTCATTGGTATACAGCGTGGAAAGGTCACTCGACCAGATGAAGGCAGGTGTCTCGACCTGCTCCACCATCTCACAGATGCGGTTGATGTCGATTGCGCTGTGCTGGCTTTGATAATACCGGACCGCCAGCACCAGGATGAGCGTGATGACGATCAGGATCAGGATGTACAGGCGCAGTGCAAACATGCCGTTTTCGGGGTAGGTGTCCACGATGAACAGCACCCAGATAGATAATACAGCGAAAAATGCTTCGATCCACAGTATCAGATTCTTATTTTGCATAGATACGCATCGGCGGCACGATGCTTCCCCCCTATTCACACCATATCCGGCAGACGGTCTGCCGAAATCGAACGAGGACACGCTGCCGCAGGTGCCCTCCGGAAACTCTTATCTATATTATACAGCGTTTCGGCAAAAAAGTCAATGGATTTTGCACATTTTTTGTTCTGTTTCATCACCGTTTTTTCGACAGAATATGGAAAAAGCTCCGTTTCTGCCGGGGCAGGAACGGAGCTTTGTGGGATCAGGGTGCATAGATCAGCTTGTACAGCGTCCCGAAGGAGCGCAGGTGATCTGCCAGGGTAACGCGGTCGGGATAGCCCGGATCGTGAATGACGAAATCCTCGGCGGTATGATTCAGACCGTCCCCGGTGTAGCCGCTGACAACCACATAATGCTGCCAGCTTCCCTTGCTGCCGAGCACGACGGGCTTTCCGTCGCACAGGTGCCGGTAGAGGGCATCCAGAATCTCGGCGGTAACGGGTGTGCTGTAGGTCTCCACCGCGTAGCCGAGTGCGGTGATGTCGTCCCATTTTTTCAGGGAGCCGTCGTTTGTGAACTGGAGCATCTGCGTCATATCCACGGGTGTGCAGGGACCTGCGGTGTAGGAATGGAGCATCGCCATGGCGGTCACAAGGCATCCGTATTTGCCGATGGTCTCGCCGCCCAGTCGGGCATTGACCCATGCGGGATCCTTCTGCTTGTAGTCGGGTACCGACAATTCAAATGCCGATTTCGTGGAGGTCGGTGCGGGCACCTCGAAGGATACCTCGGTGTCTGCCGGTGTCTCCGGCGGAATCTCAACCGGTGCAGGCTCGGCCGCGGCAGCCGGTGCGGTTGTGGCAGCCGCAGTGCTGACAGTCGTTGCCGCCGGTGCGGTGGTTTCCTCAGACGATGCTGCGGTGACGGCGGCAGTCGTCTCGATGGCAGTTATCACGGGCGGTACCG
>ONEQ01000327.1 GCA_900316885.1 uncultured Eubacteriales bacterium
CGCAGCCCCCTCCCGGGACACAGCCCCGGCACTCCGCCCCGGTTACGCCGAGGCAAGGCGGCTTGCAAACACAGACAAATACATGCCATTCCTGCTGTGCGGCTTGCAATTCTTTTTAAAATGTGGTATAATACTTTTATCTGGGCAAAAATGCCCGAAAAACCGGAGGAAGATGTTATGAAGCTGAGAAGTGACTGGAAAATGCCGGCAGCGGCGGAAGGGACGGTGTGAGATGGCAGGTATCCTTTATTGTATCGGGACAGGTCCGGGCGACCCGGAGCTGATGACCGTCAAGGCAGTCAAGACGCTGGAGGGGTGCAGCATCATCGCCGCTGTCCGGGCATCCGGACGCGAGGCAGCACTGTCCATCGCACGCGGTGCCGTTTCCCTGCACAACAAGCCGATCATCCACATCGACCTGCCCATGAAGAACCCGGCGAGATCCTATGACCGTGCCGCCGAGGCGCTCTGCCGTGCGCTGCTCTCGGGCGATGCGGCGCTCCTGTGTCTGGGGGATGCGTCCCTCTATGCAAGCGCCGTGCGGCTCTGCAAGCGCGTGCGCGCCCGCGGATATGCCGTAAAGGTCGTGCCCGGCGTGCCGAGCTTCTGCGCGATGGCAGCCGCGGCGGGCATCCCCCTTGCTATGGGCGATACCCCGCTGCAGATTCTCCCCTACGGGTGCGAGGATTTCGCTGAGCGCCTGAAGCTGTCCGGCGCGAAGATCGTCATGAAGTGCGGGGCGCATATGGATGCGCTCTGCGATCTGCTCGACGAGCTGGGCTTGCTGGACAAGGCATACGGTGCCGAAAATGTCGGCACCGACGGCGAGCGCATCTATCAGGATCTTCGCAGCGCAAAGGACTGCGGGTATTTCACCACGGTCTATATCGCCGGATGAGCACGGGAAAGCTGCGTTCCGGCTACACGACCGGAACCTGTGCGGCGGCAGCGGCAGGTGCGGCGGCACGGATGCTCCTCACGGGAGAAACACTCCGCGAGACCGAGATCCTGCTCCCTGCCGGAAAGCGGCTGCTCCTGCCGGTCACAGACGTCACACGGGACGGTGCATCTGTCTCCTGCGCAGTGGTCAAGGACAGCGGGGATGATCCCGATATTACCAACGGCATCGCCGTCTATGCGAAAGTCTCCCGCGGTGAGAGCGTGACGATCACCGGCGGTGAGGGCATCGGACGGGTCACCAAGCCCGGACTCGACCAGCCGGTCGGCGCGTATGCGATCAATTCCGTCCCGCGGCAGATGATTGCGCAGGCAGTGCAGAGCGCTGCGGAGGACTGCGGCGCGGACTGTGGATTCTGCGTGGAAATCTCCATCCCCAGCGGCGAGGAGCTTGCGAAAAAGACCTACAATCCGCACATGGGCATCGAGGGCGGGCTGTCCGTCATCGGCACCAGCGGCATCGTCAAGCCGATGAGCACGGAAGCGCTCCTGGACACGATCCGGCTGGAGATCAACATGCGGAAGGCTGCCGGTGAGCACATTCTGCTCCTGACGCTGGGCAATTACGGGGAGCAGTTCCTCGTGCGGAATCATGCCGCCCTTGCCGGACGCGAGGTGCGGTGCAGCAATTTCCTCGGAGATGCCGTGACAATGGGCATCGAGGCGGAATTTGAGGGGATCCTGATTGTCGGGCATATCGGCAAGCTCGTAAAGCTCGGCAGCGGCATCTTTCAGACACATTCCGCCACGGCGGACGGACGCATGGAGACGCTGATTGCCTGCGGGGTGCTCGCGGGCGCGGATCCGGCGGTTCTGCGGGAGCTTGTCGGCTGCGTGACGGTGGATGCGGCGCTGGACATCCTGCAAGCGGCAGAATACATGGAGCCGGTGCTGGATGCCCTGACTGAGCGCATCGGGTACTACCTGAAAAGGCGCGTCAAAGGGGCGCTGCCCATCGGGGCGGCGGTGTTCTCCTACCAGCATGACATCTGGCTGGAAACGGAGGAAACGCCTGAATTACTGCGAAAACTGGAGGGTTGAGTATGGTACATTTTGTCGGAGCCGGATGCGGGGCGGCGGATCTCATCACCCTGCGCGGGATGCGCCT
>ONEQ01000325.1 GCA_900316885.1 uncultured Eubacteriales bacterium
GAATCTCGAAAAGAACGGCGTTCCGCACATCTGGCATTACTATCCGGCAGGCTACCACGGTGACAACTCCATTCATGCGCACCTGTACAACTTCTGCCGTTTCGTATTCCAGGCGACTAACTAAGCTTCTTGCGTAACATTCCTTTCTATACAAGCAGAACCTCCCTGTCCGTCGGACAGGGAGGTTCTGTATTGGTATGCTGTTTCAGGGATGATCGTACCGCAGACAGAAAAATGGCTGTGTCGCGGTATTTCACGCAACACAGCCATTTATCTGAGTAGCTCTCAGAAGCGGACAGAGAGAGATTCGAACTCTCGTTGCGCTATTAACGCAAACACGATTTCCAGTCGTGCGCCTTAGACCAGCTCAGCCATCTGTCCATCCTTAAAAATATAAAATTGAAAAGAAAATGGTGCGAGTGACGGGACTTGAACCCACACGTCGTTGCCAACACTAGCACCTCAAGCTAGCCTGTCTGCCAATTCCAGCACACTCGCAACTCATTTTCACAGTCGCTCTCGCTGACTGCCTTATTATTATACCGCAAAATTCCGGTTTTGTCAACCCTTTTTTGCAAATTTATTCGTTAAAACCGGACGGCAAATTTAATGTTGAAAGTATGCAGAATACACAACTCCTGTAATTCCTAAAAAAGCACCGGTCACCCGGTGCTTTCCTGATTATGCCTTGGTAAACTCTATGTCCTTCAGCGCAACCTCGCCGGGGGTGATAAACACCAGATACAACGGATGCACACCCGGTGTCACGTCCAGCTTGCAGGATGCCTGTGCCCAGTCCTCTGCAGGTGCCAGCTCGATCACGCCGATGTTCTCGGAATTCTCGTTCATGACGAAGAATCTGCCGTCCAGCTTGGAGCGGTAGGTGAGCGTGAGCTTCTCGCCGCCCTCGAATGCGAAATACTTGAAGCCGATGAACGTGCGCTCACCGATCTGGTCGATGAAGCGCTCCGTTTCGCCGTTCGCGTTCTCTGCATGAGTCACATGCGGCAGCAGAACCGGGAAGGTCGCATTCGGGCAGTGCGGCATGGAACCGTTGGTGATGTTGCAGGCAATCGCTGCGGGGTATGTCCCCTCTGCGGCAAGAGCGCCGCCGTTCAGACCACAGGAGGTCACCTCGACCTGCGGGATGCTGCCGTCCGGCAGGATCTCGATCTGCTCCGCGCACGCCTGACGGCTGTAGTCGGACTTGTGGGTCAGGCGGTGATAGAATACATACCACTTGCCGTCGATCTCCTCGATGCTGCCGTGGGTCGTACCGGTGAGATTCAGGCGCTGGTGCCCCTGTCTGCCGCCGATGCCGACATCACCGGTGTTGACAATCACGCCGCCGAAGGTGAAATCCCTGTCCGGGTAATCGCTCGTTGCGTAGCAAAGCTCGCAGTTCTGCTGGGAGGAATAGATGAAATAGTACTTGCTGCCGATCTTGCGGATGGACGCGCCCTCAAAGAACGGATGCGCCTCGAAGCCCGTTCCCTTCACACGGTACGGGATGATGCGGACAGCCTCCTGCTTGACCGTGAGCATATCGTCCTCGAGCACGAGCATATTCGCGCCCATGACGCTCTCCGGCGTGCCGGTAATCTCCCCGGCGGTCTTGCCGAACATCTTCACTTCCTCGGCAAGCTGCTCCTCACCGAAGCCGTCCTGCTCCTCGTAGTCGTACTGGGTGCCGTAATACAGACGGATGGTGCCCTCGTCGTTGATGACTGCCGGATCAAACGGCACATACTTCTGCATGGGAGAGCCGTCTTCGAAACGGACAAAGCCGTGATACGCGAACGGACCCGCGGGCGAATCGCCCACCGCAACGCTGATCGGACCGAAATAGCCACCCTGCCCCTTGTCGCCGGACATGCAGTAGAACAGGTAGTATCTGCCGTCATTGCCCTGCACGACGTCCGGTGCGTACATGTAGCGGCGGATGGGATAGCCCGGATCCTGCTCGGCACGGTAGGAAACGCCCTCACAGCGCCAATCGGTCAGGTCATCGACCGGCGCAGACCAGACTGTATAGTCGAGCATACAGAACGTCTCGCCGCCCTCCTTGTCGTG
>ONEQ01000323.1 GCA_900316885.1 uncultured Eubacteriales bacterium
AAGATCCGTGCCTATATCGAGACGGATGTGCAGGCTGCCTATGAGGGCGACCCGGCTGCCTCCAGCATGACCGAGATCATCTACTCCTATCCGGGACTGTACGCAATCTTCGTAAACCGCATCGCGCATGAGCTGTTCCTGCTGGGCGTCCCGATGATCCCGCGTATCATGACCGAGCAGGCGCACAGCCGCACGGGCATCGACATTCATCCCGGCGCGTCGATCGGAAAGTACTTCTTCATCGACCACGGCACGGGCATCGTTGTCGGTGAGACGACCACCATCGGAGAGCACGTCAAGATCTATCAGGGCGTGACACTCGGTGCGCTCTCGACCCGCGGCGGGCAGAACCTGCGCGGCAAAAAGCGCCATCCGACCATTGAGGACAATGTCACGATCTACTCCGGCGCATCCATCCTCGGCGGCGAGACCGTCATCGGTGAAGGTGCGGTAATCGGCGGCAATGCGTTCATCACCAAATCCGTTCCCGCTGGTGCCAGGGTCAGCATCCAGAACCCCGAGCTGCATTACCGGTACGACAAGGATCACGAGGATGCGTGGTTCTATATTATCTGACAAAAACTCCCTGCCAGCCGGCAGGGAGTTTTTGCTGATGGGAGCCTCTGAAAACGCTGTTTTCAGAGGAGGGGTGTGTTCTTGATTATGTTCGATAACCGTTCGGATTCTGCTTCTGCCAGTTCCAGGAATCGCGGCACATATCCTCCAGGGTCTTTTCGGTCTTCCAGCCGAGCACCTGAAGCGCCTTGTCTGCATTCGCATAGCACTCTGCAAGATCGCCGGCTCTGCGCGGACCGTAGACATGATTCACCTTGATGCCGTTGACATTCTCAAAGGTCGTTACGATCTCCGTCACACTGTAGGGCGTGCCGGTGCCGAGATTGAAGATCTCACAGCACTTCTCCTGACCCAGGATGTAGTCAATTGCCTTGACGTGACCCTTTGCGAGATCCACAACGTGGATGTAGTCGCGTGTGCAGGTGCCGTCCGGGGTCGGATAGTCGTTGCCAAAGATGGTCAGACACTCGCGCTTGCCGACGGCAACCTGGGTTACATAGGGCATCAGGTTATTCGGGATGCCCTGCGGATCCTCACCGATTCTGCCGGATTCGTGGGCACCGATGGGATTGAAGTAGCGCAGCAGAACAACCGAGAGCTTTTCATCCGCCTTGGCGGCATCCTCGAAGATCTGCTCCATCATGGACTTGGTCCAGCCGTAGGGATTGGTGCAGGCACCGCGGGGCATCGTCTCAAAATACGGCACCGGATTTGCCTCGCCGTATACGGTCGCGGACGAGGAGAAGATGATGTTCTTCACATCGAACTCCTGCATCACCTCAAGCAGAGACAGTGTGGTATCGATGTTGTTGCGGTAGTACATCACCGGCTTTGCAACCGATTCACCGACTGCCTTCAGACCGGCAAAGTGAATGACGGCATCGATCTGATTCTCACGGAAGATCTCACGCAGCTTGGCATTGTCACGCACATCTGCCTCATAGAGACGGACAGATTTGCCGGTGATCTCCTCCACGCGCTTGATCGCCTCCGGCGAGCTGTTGGCGTAGTTGTCCGCTACGATCACATCGTAGCCTGCATTCAAAAGCTCTACGGCGGTATGCGAACCGATGTAACCGGCTCCGCCGGCGAGTAGAATTGTAGCCATTTTATTTTACCTCCACTGATAATCTTCATTGAACAAATCCAGCCCAAAGAATCAACTGCTCATGATTCAATGGGCTGATAAGTTACATACTCTTATAGATCAAGTATACCACAATACGCATGATTTGTCAAGCCGGTCACAATAATCCACAGCGCTGACAAAATCGAAAACTGGGACGTTCGGTTGCTATCTATGTTTTCCTTCTCTGTTATACTGATAAACCGTAAACACAAATTTATAAATCGCCACACCAACCACAGCGCCCATTGTGTTCGTTATCACATCATCGACCTCGGTAAGACCTCTGCCGGTTATATACTGCATGAGTTCTATTGTCCCTGAGAAGATACTGCCGGTAGCTACAGTCAATACCGGGTTTCTGAAGCGTGTGTGAATCATCGGCAGCAGAAATCCGAACGGAACA
>ONEQ01000326.1 GCA_900316885.1 uncultured Eubacteriales bacterium
CAGCTTCCGCAGGTCGTTCCTGCGATCAGCGTTCTGTTGGATCAGCTCTTTGAGAGCACTGATCCGTTTCAGGTTCTCATCGCTGCTGGTCACGCTCATCATGTGGTAGTACGGTAGCAGCAGGAACTTTTTGCTGTAGATGAGCTTGTTGAGCATCGTAACGAAAGCCGCCTGGAATGCCTCCTCATGGATAAACATCATGGAGCACGCATCCTTGTCCCGCAGATGCGTTTTGCAGCACCATGCAATCCCGCTGGAAATTGTCTGCCGCCGGAAGGTACTGCCGCATTCTGCGCAGATGATCTTCCCGGAAAAGGCATATCGCTGTCGGTACTTGTCCGCGCCCTTGCCGATGCTGCGATCCTTGCGACGTTGTTGACAAACCTGCTGCGCTGTAGTGAAAAGCTCCCGGCTGATGATCGGTTTATGGTGATCCTTTTCGACCAGATCACAGACAGGGTTATCATGCCGACGGAAGCTATCGTCCGTGTAGGTTTTCTGGTAGCGGACATCACCGACATAGCGTTCGTTCCGGAGAATATCCAGGATTGTTGTGGTGCTCCACCTGCCGCCTCTGCGTGTCGGCACATGATGTGCTTCCAGTTCCTTGCAGATGCTGTGAGCACCTACTCCAGAAGCGATCGATTCAAAAATGTACTGAATGATCGCAGCTTCCTCCGGCACGATCACATAGTTGCCGTCAACGTCAAATGTGTAGCCGTAGGGCGCTGACCCCATCCTGTACCTGCCACTTTTCATGCGCTTGCGGTTTGCCCACTTCACATTCTGGGAAATGGACGCAGATTCCTCCTGCGCGAGACTGCTCAAGATTGAAAGCATCAGCTCGCTGTCCATGCTCCCCGTGTCGATGTTTTCCTTCTCAAAATAGACCGGAATATGATACGAAAGCAGCTCACGCACCAGCGACAGGCAGTCGGTCGTATTGCGGGAAAAGCGGCTGATGGATTTGGTCAGCACATAATCAATGCGACCGATGCGGCACTCGTACAGGAGCGCCTGCAAGCCGTCGCGGACATCCGCCTTCGTTCCGGTGATGCCGAAATCATAGAAGATTCCGGCGCATTCCCAGTCGGAGTGGAGTCTGATCCATGATTCATAATGTGCCTTCTGCACCTCCAGACTCTCCCGCTGGTCGTCCTGATCGGTGCTGACACGGCAGTAGGCAGCCACACGGCGCTTTTTTATTTCCTGCGGCTGTGCGTCAATGGTTCTGACTGTCATAGCGATACCCCCTTGTCAGTATCCAATCTTAACTCTTATCATATGATTTTGCAAGCGTTTTCGGTAATAAGTCCACGTATAACGGAGAGAAAGTCTGCCGGTTCAGTTCGGTTAATTTGTCGTATTCGTCAAATGAGATCAGACCAGCAGCATAGAGCTGATCGGTGATTTTCTGAGCTCTGAAATAATTGATCTCATCCAGAAGCTTCTGTTGTTCCATGTGATGAACCTCCTTTAAACTCTTGTTTTTTCAGGGGAATGGGTGTATAATAGTATAGGGCGTAGGTGTTTGCGGCACAGCAGAAATGCGGGTACTGGTTTGAAAAATGCTGCAAGGTGTAGTAGCCGCCGTTGAGCATAATACCAATGGAATCGGCATAACGGCTGATTGCGTTTATTCCGTACTCAAACACAGTTGTGTAGCTGTCTGTTCTTAGGGCATTGATCTGCGCCTGCATATCCGCAAGTGTTTGCGCGAGGTTATCCAATACATCCTTGTTTTCATGCGTATGCGCTGTATTGCTGAAATTGTTGACGGATTCAAACAGCGTGTGCAAGGATTCCTGTGTCTGATCTTTAAACTGCTGCAGCTCATATAATTCTGTGAAAAGCTCCGGCGTGATACTGTCCAGTACATCCTTGTTTTGATGCGCATGAGAGATATTCTCCAGCGGTGCCAGTGCTTCACGGACAAGCAGAATCTGTTCGTACAAGAGGTCTTTGGTCGCATACGGTGTGAGATCAGCTTTCATGGAATCAAGCCATTCTGCTTCTGTGCCGGAGAATCCGTGTTCTACCGCGATTTCATAGGCGGATTTGCCGTCACG
>ONEQ01000322.1 GCA_900316885.1 uncultured Eubacteriales bacterium
AGGATCCCTACGGCCGCGTAGCCTGCGAGACGGCTGTCACAACCGGTATGGTCATGTGCATTGGTGAGATCTCGACCAAGGCACGCATCGACATTCCCAAGATTGCACGTCAGGTGGTTGTCGATATTGGCTACGACCGCGCGAAATTCGGCTTTGACGGTCACACCTGCAACGTCCTGACTGCCATCGACGCGCAGTCCCCCGACATCGCACAGGGCGTCAACGAAGCCTACGACAACGGCGAGACCGGTGCCGGCGACCAGGGTCTCATGTTCGGTTATGCGTGCAATGAGACGCCGGAGCTCATGCCGCTGCCGATCTCCCTCGCACACAAGCTGGCGATCCGCCTGACCCATGTGCGCAAGGACGGCACACTCCGCTATCTCCGCCCGGACGGCAAGACACAGGTGACCGTCGAGTATGACGAGAACAACAAGCCTGTCCGCATTGATGCGGTCGTTGTCTCCACCCAGCATGCGCCGGACATCTCCACCGAGCAGGTGCGTGAGGATATCAAGGAACTCGTCATCGACGCCATCCTCCCCAAGGAGCTCGTCGATGCGGATACCAAGATCTTCATCAACCCCACCGGCCGATTCGTTGTCGGCGGTCCGCAGGGTGATGCCGGTCTGACCGGACGCAAGATCATCGTAGATACCTACGGCGGCTATGCACGTCACGGCGGCGGCGCATTCTCCGGTAAGGATCCGACAAAGGTAGACCGTTCCGCAGCCTATGCAGCGCGTTACATTGCAAAGAACATCGTTGCAGCCAAGCTTGCCGACAAGTGCGAGGTTCAGCTTGCGTATGCCATCGGCGTTGCAAAGCCGGTATCCGTGCGCGTGGATACCTTCGGCACCGGCAAGGTCGCTGAGGACAAGCTGGAGGAGGCTGTTACCAAGGTTTTCCAGCTCACACCAGGCGGCATCATCGAGATGCTCGATCTGCGCCGCCCGCAGTACCGCAAGGTCGCTGCCTACGGTCATTTCGGCAGAGAGAACCTCAATGTCGCATGGGAAAAGACCGACAAGGTGCAGGATCTGCTCAACGCTGTCAAGTAAGACACATTCCGACCCCCTGGGCATGTGCAGGGGGTCGGATTTTTATTGATTGCGTACGCATGATAACAACACAAGCACTAGATTTTGTATAATCCTACAAATCGGTAAGAAACGATAAAAAACCACTTGCTTTTTCCCGGAAAAAGTGGTATGATATAGCTACAGTAATTTAGCGCTTAAAAGCTTTAAACGCCAAAAATCAGGAGGATAATCATTATGGAACGCAAAGGTAATCTGATGACCTACAGACCCGACATCAAGGTTTTTGATGCCACCATCCGCGACGGCGGTCTCGTCAACAACTTCTTCTTCAGCGACGAATTCGTCAAGGCACTGTATCTTGCGAATCTCCGCGCCGGTGTTGACTATATGGAAATGGGCTATCTGGCAGATACCGATGTGTTCAAGGTAGAGGATTTCGGTGACTGGAAGTTCTGCAAGGAGGAGAATCTCCGCCGGATCGTCGGCAACAACGACACGGACATGAAGCTGTCCGTAATGGCTGACGTTGGCAGATGCAATATCCAGCGTGACCTGCTCCCGAAGGAGGAGAGCGTCATCGACTGCGTGCGCGTTGCGACCTACATCAATACCATGCCTGCCGCAATTGATATGATCGAGTATGCTCATTCCCTCGGCTACGAGACAACCTGCAACATTATGGCAATCTCCAAGGCTAACACCCCGGACATTGAGGAAGCGATCAAGCTGCTGTGCGAGTCCAGCGTGGATGCGCTGTACCTGGTAGACAGCTACGGTTCCCTGTTCCCGGAGCAGGTGCAGAAGCTGACGGCAATGTATGTGGAGCAGATGGAGGCAGTCGGCAAGAAGGTCGGCATCCATGCGCACAACAACCAGCAGCTCGCATTTGCGAACACCATCGAGGCATGCTCCATGGGTGCATCCTACCTGGATGCGACTGTCGGCAGCATGGGCCGCGGCGCCGGCAACTGCGCAATGGAGCTTCTGCTCGGCTTCCTGAAGAATCCGCGCTACAATCTCACCCCGATCCTGCGCTTCTACGAGGATTACATCCTCGCACTGAAGGCAAAGGGGCTCAAAGGATGATCGCCACGATTACTCCAACTTTTATCACCAGCTCTTTGACATGGAATAAGACTGCGTAATCCTGAAACTGAAATGCTCGATATTCCAGCTGCACACCCGTGCGGCTGGAATTTTTTTCAAAACCACTTGACAATCCAAATTATCTGTGCTATAATGTAATCGTTCCGTGCTGAACCTGTGCGGCATGGGGAAATCTAACGAAAGGAGTTATCGGCATGTTCAATCATCAGTCTTCTATAAACTACACACAATGGAATACCCACCACAAGACCGCCGTGTACCTTTCGGATGAGGGAGCATTGCGCTGATTTTGCGCAGCTTTGTAATTTGCGTATGACGGGCGTTTCTGTGTGGACAGAAGCGCCCTTTTTGTATCCTCTCATCCGAAACACCGGCAGAACAGGAGTACAATATGTTTATCATCACCGGCGCTGCGGCAAGCGCCGCAAAAACTGGGAAGGAACCGAGAATCATGTATCGATATGAATTGCATTGCCATACGGGCGGCGTTTCGCTGTGCGC
>ONEQ01000320.1 GCA_900316885.1 uncultured Eubacteriales bacterium
CGAGAACGATGCCTGCCACACGAATGAGAGAATCCTCAAATAACTGATCGTCCAGCGCTTCACGCTGCCGGATCTGTTCGTCAAACCAGCCCACAAGTTTCCCTCCTATTCATTCGCGATCAGCTCGCAGTAGATGCCGTGAAGGCTCATCAGATCCTCATGTGTACCGCGTTCTGCGACCTCACCATGATCGAGTACGATGATCTCATCGCAGTCCCGGATGGTGGAGAGCCGGTGCGCTATGACAATGCACGAAACGCCGCGGTCACGGACAGCCTTCACAACGTCGTATTCCGTTTTGGCATCGAGAGCACTTGTGGCTTCGTCAAGGATGATCACAGACGGATCCTGCGCCAGAACACGTGCAATTTCCATGCGCTGCCGCTGACCGCCGGACAGATCCCGTCCGCCCTCAGTCAACCTGGACTGGTAGCCACCGCGCCGTGCCATGATGTCAGAGTGAAGCTGCGCATCACGGGCGGCAAGAATGACCTCGAAGTCCTTGATGGAATCGTCCCACATGCGGATATTTTCGGAGATCGTCCCCTCGAAGATGGTGATCTCCTGATCGACGGCAGCGACGGAGCCTGTCAGGACAGGACGGGGGATCTCCCGGCGGGGCTTGCCGTCAAAGAGGATCTCGCCCTCCCATGGATCATACAGTCCGAGAATGAGCTTGGAAAGCGTTGATTTACCACAGCCCGATCCCCCCACAAATGCGACCGATCTGCCCGGCGTCAGTGTCATGGAAAAGTCCCGGATCAGCGGGTCGGAGAGTCTGGAATAGCCGAAGGTGACGTGTTTCAGCTCGATATTGCCGCAAAGTTTTTGCAGCTCAACTCCTTCGGTGGAAACAGTGTTTGTCACATTCGGATCAGAGGGGTACTGCATGACATCCTCGATGCGCTCCATCTGTGTGCGCATCTCCTGAATGGTCTGTCCGGCGGAAATGAGCGTGGTCGCCGGGGACATGAATGCGCCTAAGAAACCCTGAAACATCGTCAGGGAGCCGAGCGTGAATTGTCCCTGCATGACAAGCCAGACACCGATCACCAGCACCGCATAATTTGCGGCTGTAGACAGAAACGCCGGGATCGCGCCGAGAAAGCTCTCTGTTTTCATAAGCCGGACGTTCTGCGCATTGACCGATGCCTGATAGCCAGACCACTTCTGGAAGAAACCGTCCTCCGCACCGCTTGCCTTGATCGTCTCGATCATCTGGATACCGGATGCGGTTGTCGAGGCAAGCATCGCGCTGTCTCGCTGCGCAATGCGGGTGATATGGACACGTTTCTCTGATATGAAATAGGATACCGCAATATCCAGCAGCAGCGTGCTGATACCGACCGCCGTCAGAAGCAGGCTTTGCCGGAGCATCAGCACGAGGTACAATACCATCATGAGCGTGTTCAGGACAAGGGGTGCCAGTGTATTGACAAGCGTCCCGGCGATCTCGGCGTTGGTCTCCTGCCTGCCCTGAATGTCGCCGGTCATGCGCTGCGAGAAGAATTCGATCGGCATCCGCAGCACCTTCCACATGTAGGAAGTGCTGCCGATGACCGACATCTTACCGTTTAGCCTGAGGCTGTAGATGGTCTGTGCCCACGCGACAATAAGCTGTAATACCGCCAGTCCTGCCATCAGTCCAATGAATGGCATCAGCCATTCCGGATTTCGTCCGGACAGAAGCCTGTCGATAAAAACCTTGGTCATAGCGGGGTTAATAATGCCGAACAGTGAAGTGATGACCGTCGTGAGCATCACAAATACAATGGCTGTGCCGGCTCCGGTCAGGCGATCTCTTGCGAAATCAAGGGTGCTCCGGCGCTTGCCGCTGGGTGTGAAATCCTCGCCGGGGGTAATGTTCAGCGTTACACCTGTGAACGCCTTGTCGAACTCCTCCGGTGTGACCCTGACATAGCCGCGGGCAGGATCGTTGATGCAGGCGTACTTCCCCTGAAAGCCGCAAAGCACGACAAAGTGGTTGAAATTCCAGTGGATGATGCACGGAAAGCTCCCCTTTTCCCGGAGCGTTTGCGGTGAGCGACGGAATGCCTGCACGCTGAAGCCGTAATTCTTCGCTGCCTTGCAGATATTCCGCGCATTGGAACCGTCACGGGATATGCCGCAGTCAGCCCGCACCTGCTCCAGCGGCACCCATTTTTCATAGTACGCCATGAT
>ONEQ01000319.1 GCA_900316885.1 uncultured Eubacteriales bacterium
GGTCTGCGATCTCGACAAGCACGTCCGTTGCCTTGAGGATAAACTCCACGGTCGGAAACCGGACGGGGTGGGTATCGAACACCTGATCCGATCCGTACAGGATCTCGCCGCCGAAATCAATGCGAATCGCATCGGATATGAATTTCTCTGTCAGTGTCATGATCTGCCCTCCTGCTTTTCGAGGTATTCGATATAGCGGTTGAGGTACCAGATAGACTTTCGGAGGTCTTCGGTAGTCTTGCTCTTATCTTTCCGTCCTGCGCGGCAAATATATTTTATTGCATTCGCAAGGTGGAAAGGGAAGTTCCAGTCTTCCAGAAATTCGATTACTTCGATCTTGCCGCCCACTGTGTAATGCGCCGGGTAATTTACCGGATCGTCTTTCAAGCTCTGCACCGCAGGGCGATTATTGTTTTCGTTCATGCTTGTTTCTCCCTTCCTGCATCGGACAACTACCATTGTATGGACAGTGATTACAGTCCTTGTATCGGCATTTGCCGTTGCTCTTGGTGATCCCGTCAATCCATGCCATCTGGATAATAATAATCACCAGCATGTACGTCAGGCTAAGAATTGATATCAGCATTTCAATCTCCCTTCTTCTCTCGACAATACATTGTCCTGCATCTGCCGGAGCAGAACTTCTTCCTGCGACCTACCTTCGGCTGCTTCAGCTTCCGGCAGCAGATCAGGCAGCGTCCGTTCTGTTCACACCAGACCGGATAGTTCAGGCGCGTCAGTTCCGCGTCACCGGCAAGGCCGTGATTATGGCAGTAGTTTTCTACGCGCTCCGTCTCAACACCGAGCTGCTTTGCAATCGTACCATAACCCTGACCCTTGAAGCGCATTCTGCGGATCATGTCTTTTTGTACGTCATCCAATGTAACCACATCCTTCTTTCGGCTTAACTGCATACCTTTTCGGTACCCACACGGGCTCCGCCAAGTCCAGAACCTAACATGCGGAAAAACATAAAAAACAGGTGTTTTACATGCGATTTTCCGCCAGAATCCGCCGTTTTGCAGTGCGATTTGTAACGAAATCCCGTGCGTTATGTAAGCGGCAGTATTTACACAAAGGATATCCGGAAAGTTCTATAATACGATGTTTTTGAAGTATCCTTGTAAAACTGCCGCTATGGAATCATGCAGCCGTCAGGGTCCCCGGCGGGCGGGGAGCTGCAAATATTGCGAATTTTTACACGAGAGGGGGCGACGGTCTCCTGATGGCTTGCCTGCGAGGATTTTGACCCGCCCCCGGCGGGCTGCCTGCGCCCCATCCCCTGGGGTACCCGCCCCAAGATATGTCTGAAATACGTTACAAATCTCACAAAATCCCCTTGACTTAGCCTCAATATCGTGTTATAATAAAGCTAAGAGAAGAAGATGACTTGACTGACCATACAAACAAGGAGGGAGTTGTTATGATGAGTGTGAAAGATTATGCGGCTACTGTACTTGACTCTTTGAATGAAGAGCAGTTAATTGATTTTGTACAGATCTATGGAGATGATGCAACGTTGGCTAAACTCGAAAGCGATCTTGTAGCAGCAGGTGTACCGCGTAAACGTTACAGCAGCTTCAATGAGATCCTTGCAGAGCTAGACGCGGAGGATGACGATGAATAAGCCTTTGTATGACGTTGAAATGACCTCCGTATTTAGGAAGGAACTTAAGAAAGCCAAGAAACGCGGTCTTGATTTACAGCTACTGAATGAGATCGTTACAAAGCTCCAAAATGGCGAGTCTTTGCCTGAGAAGAACAGAGATCACGCTTTAACTGGGAACTGGGAGAATTACCGTGAGTGCCACATTCAACCTGATTGGCTGCTCGTTTATCGAGTTATTGAAAACGAATTGATTCTGTTATTGGTTCGTACCGGAACCCACAGTGATCTGTTTGACAAGTAATATGAGATGATTGAGGAGTTTCTCAAACGAGAGACTCCTCTTGTTTTCAATACTTGTACTCCGGGGTGTGATCCTCGTTGCGTGTCTTGACACTATGATGATGATGGCAGAGGCTCTGCCAATTGCTCTGATCCCAGAATAGGGTGTTGTCGCCGCGATGCGGGATGATGTGATCCACATCGGTCGCCTTGACGTAGCGTCCTTCCTTCATGCATTCCACGCACAGCGGATGCGTTTCCAGATAACGCTTGCGTGCTTTGTTCCATGCGCTGCCGTAGCCGCGGCTGCCTGC
>ONEQ01000318.1 GCA_900316885.1 uncultured Eubacteriales bacterium
CGCGAATGCCGTGAGGGGCGCTGCCATCAGCAGGGATGCGATCATGGCGAATGTAATTGCTTTTTTTTTCATGCTAACTACCTCTTATCTCTTATCGGAAACTCCGTGAAGCCCCCCGCATCGCAGAGGGCTTTCGGGCGGTTATTCGACTGTAACGGATTTTGCCAGATTTCTGGGCTTATCCACGTCCGTTCCCTTGTGAACGGCGGTATAGTACGCGATGAGCTGCAGCGGAACGACTGCGAGCATCGGCATGAGCAGATCCTCAAACTGCGGCAGGCAGAACTGGAAGTCCGCCACATCCTGGTCCGGCGTGTAATCATCGCGGGAAATCAGGATCACCTTGGCGCCGCGTGCCTTGACCTCCTTGATGTTGCTGATCGTCTTGTCAAAGAGTGCGGTCTGGGTCGCCACGGCGATGACGGGCATGTTCTCGGTGATGAGCGAGATTGTGCCGTGCTTGAGCTCACCGGCAGCATAGCTCTCGGAATGGATGTAGGAGATCTCCTTGAGCTTGAGGGAGCCCTCCATCGACAGCGCATAATCCAGCCCTCGTCCGATGTAGAGCAGGCTGTCGGCGGTAATCAGAGAATCCGCGATTTTCTGCGTCATTTCGTGATGTGCGAGAATCTTCTCGATCTGTGCGGGCGTCTCCTCCAGGAGCGAGGTCAGGCGGCGGCATTCCGCTTCGTCGATCTTCCCCTTGGCGAGTGCCAGCTCGAACGCGAACAGGTACATCACGGCGATCTGCACCATGTACGCCTTGGTCGATGCAACGGCGATTTCGGGGCCTGCGTGCGTGTAGATGAGCATATCCGCCTCACGCGCAATCGAGCTGCCCTTGGCATTGACGATGGCAAGGGTCTTGGCGCCGAGGCTCTTGGCAAGGCGCAGCGCTGCGAGGGAATCGGCGGTTTCGCCGGACTGGCTGATGATAATCACGAGGTCGCCCTCACCGACCAACGGATCGCGGTAACGGAATTCGGACGCAATATCGACATTCACCGGCACCTTGGCGAGCTTCTCGATGACGTACTTGCCGACGATGCCCGCATGCATGGCGGTACCGCATGCGACAACATGAATCGCCTTGAAGGAATTGAGCGATTCCGTGGTAATCCCGCACTCGGAGAGATCGGGCATCCCGTCGGTGATGCGGGGGGTGATGGTGGTCTTGATGGAGACAGGCTGCTCGTGAATCTCCTTAATCATAAAGTGCGGATAGCCGCCCTTTTCTGCCGCGGAAACGTCCCAGTCCGCGGTTTTGAGCTCCTTCTCGATTTTCTGGTAATGGATATCATAGACCTTTGCCTCGGCTTTGGTCAGAACCGCGATCTCACCGGGCTCGAGGAGGTAATAATTGCGGGTATACTGCAAAATGGCGGTCACATCGGAGGCAATGAAGCTCTCGCCCTCACCGATGCCGACGATGAGGGGACTTTCCTTGCGCAGGGCATAGACCATATCCGGGAAATCCGCGAACATAACGCCGAGCGCATAGGAGCCTTCAAGCTCCTTCATGGTGCGGATGATGGCATCCACGGGGTTGCCGGGGGTGAGCTCGTAGTAATAGCCGAGCAGCTGTGCCACGACCTCGGTATCGGTATCGGAGAGGAAGGTCTTACCCTTGGAGAGCAGAAATTCCTTGAGCTTCTTGTAATTCTCGATGATGCCGTTATGCACGATGGTGACGCTGCCGCCGGCATGGGGATGGGAATTGCGGTCAGAGGGCTCGCCGTGGGTTGCCCAGCGGGTATGACCGATGCCGGAGTGTCCGGCGGGCTTGCCCTCCTGCTTCATTTTTTCCTCGAGGTCGGCAAGTCTGCCCTTGGATTTGGCAACCCTGACCTGACCGTTTTCAAATACGGCAATACCTGCCGAATCATAGCCTCTATACTCCAGACGGGACAAGCCGTCCATCAAAACGTCCGCCGCATCGCGTGCGCCGACGTATCCAACGATTCCACACATAGGGGGATGCTCCTTTCCTTTCTCTTTTAAAGAGAAGCACTATCCAGTTTATTATAGCACACTTGGAATGTAAATGCAAGTAAATTTCTGTTTTTTGACACTTTTCGCGGGAAAAAATTTGAATTTCCGGGTTCATTGTATGGGGGCTTCGCCCCCACCCTGGTCTGTTCGGGAGGATAGCCTCCCGTGCCCCCAGCAGAGGGGGGCGTATCGCCGCCCCCCTCTGCACTCTCCC
>ONEQ01000316.1 GCA_900316885.1 uncultured Eubacteriales bacterium
CTGCGGGGCAGCTTTTGACTCACTGTACAGCAAGAACCACATAAAGGTATCCTCCCGCACAACGATCTTCCCGATAAACGCCTCCACCACCTGTTCGGGGATGTCGTCATCCGTATCAAAATTCAGATAATGCTCCAGTGTAGTCCGCAGCATGGTAATGCGTTCGTAATAGTCAGGTACCGTTTCCGCAGCAGCGATCTCCGGGGGAGAGAGCTTGTCGATCTGCTCCTGTAGGGTCTGCATCTGCGTGTCAATCTCGGCTTTCATGCTCTGGAACCGCTGCCGGTCGATGTCGCCGTCCGCCCGCATCGAGATGAGGTTGGTCAGGCGCTTGTCCAGCTTGGACAGCTCCGCACGCTTGGCTGCGATGATCTCAGAATTGTCCTCGGGCTCTGTCGGATCCCGGATATGCTCTTCGAGCATTTTCTGCACCAGATCGAGCACCCTGTCCGTATCCCGGAGGAACTCCCGGAACAGATGCTTTGCCATCAGCTGCAGCTTCCAGCCCGGTATCATCTGCGATGTGCAGAACCCCTCGGTCGGCAGCCCCTTGTTGCGCCGTGTCTGGATCGTGCCGTTGCGCAACTGTGAATAACAGGCGTAGCCGCTCTGTGTGCCGCTCGATGCATTGTGCCAGATCTTCCGGTTGAACATGCATCCGCAGGAACAGATCAGCAGCCGGCACCAGACATCCGAGCCGGGCTTTTTGCCTTTCGCTTTGCGCCCGGTCGGGTTGGCGGGGTTCAGCAGCCGCTTGCTTTCCATGATCGCCTGCACCCGGTTGAATTCGTCTTCAGTTACGATCGGCTCATGTCTACCTTTCACCCGCAGACGCTGTATCTCACCAAAATTGTTGATCCGCTTCTGCTCCAGAAAATCCGGGGTGAACTGCTTGTGGTACTCGATGATACCCGCATAGAACGGGTTCCGGAGGATCTTGCTGATGTTAGATTCGTACCAGCGTGTCTTGCCGGTAGCTGTCAGAAAACCTTCCTTTTCAAGGGCAAACTGGATCTGCCGGACGCCCATGCCGTCGAGGTACCAGTCGTAGATCTTGCGGACAGTCCGCGCCTGTTCCGGGTTGATGACGAGCTCCTTGCCCTTGCGATCATAACCGAGGATGTTGCCGTTTCCGTAGTAGACACCGTTCTCCATCGAGGTTTGCTGACCGCTCTTGACACGGATCGAGGTCTTGCGACTCTCGTCTTGTGCTAAAGTCGCCATGATTGTCAGGCGCAGCTCCCCGACACCATCGAACGTGTGGATGTTGTCGTTGATGAAGAATACCTCGACACCGATCGCTTTGAGCTGGCGGGTATACTGAAGAGTGTCCACCGTATTGCGTGCAAACCGGGAGACCTCGCGTGTGAGGATCAGATCGAATTCGCCGTTCTGCGCATCTGCCAGCATCCGCAGAAACTGCGGACGCTTGTTGGCAGATGTGCCGGTGATGCCTTCGTCGATGTAGGTGCGGACAAGCTCCCATTCAGGGTGCTGATCCAAAAGCGGCCTGTACCAGTCGAGCTGGTTCTCCAGTGCCGAGAGCTGGGCTTCGTGCTCGGTCGAGACGCGGGCGTAAATGACGACAGTGCGGCGATCCGATGTAGAGATGCCGGGCATCAGACGGCATCCTTTCGGGTGTCGGCGATGTCGTAACGCGAGGTTGCTTGAATGGCTGACCGCTGCCCGTAATAATCGGCGACGATATTCCGGTAGACGTGAGGGGGGATCTCACCCTTTAGGTACAGAAGCTCGATCAGCTTAAGGGCGGCATGGATCTCCTGCGAGGTTGCCTTGTTTTTATGATTCTTACAACTCATAATTTTTCTCCTTTCACTTGCAATCCCTGACGGGACGTGATATACTTATTATAGATGGCAGCCCCCTGTGGGGGAGGCTGCATAATCCAACAAAATTCGATGCATCAGACTGAGCTGTGCAGCATCGCTGCCACATCAAACGCCTTGCCAGTCAGCGTTGCCCTGCAATTCTGACCTTTGCTGCGGCTGTAGAACTCACCGACCGCCACACACTCACCTTGTTCAAGCCGTGCGAGTGTGTTCCGCTCAACACCAATATGTTTCGAGATCTCGCTCAAGTCTGCGTCCTTCGGTCGGAAGAACAGAAATAGATTGCTGTTGCCGACGAGCTTGCCAAGCCGATCCTTTTCGGCGGAGAATTCCTGGGATGCCATCAGCAGCGACAGGCGATGTTTGCCGCCCTT
>ONEQ01000315.1 GCA_900316885.1 uncultured Eubacteriales bacterium
TTTGGCGATGGTCTGGCTGCCGGTCTCCTGCATATAGCTGAGGTTCATGTCCTCCTTCCAGCCGACCAGCGTATTGTCGGTGCCGCGGAACGCAACGAAGGTCGAGCCGTCCTCCAGAAAGCACGTCAGGACAGAGAACTGCGTTTCCTCGTCAAGCTGCGTGACGTAGCCGGTCAGCAGCGTTTCGCCAAACCGCACGGATGACGCCAGTTTCTCGAACAGTGCCGTATCCTGTTCAAAGGTCAGGATCCGCCGCTTTTCATCAACCTGCTCGCTGTGGAACTGCTCCCATGCGGTACGCAGGCTCACACGCAGGGAAAAGCCCTGCGGAACGATCCCCTCCAGCGGCGTATAGCCGAATTCCGAAAGCAGCAGTCCGTCGATCTCATTGAACGGACTGACCGAAAACGGGATGTCCCCCCGCCAGTCCAGATAATCCAGAATATTTGCCAAGTCTATCGCCCTCCCTTGATACATAGTATAGCATAAAGGATATGGGATGTCAACTCTGCGAACATAAAAAATTGTAAATCCTATTGACAAATTTACCAAAACACTGTATAATAAAACTATCATTCATGAAAGGGAGGTGGATTATGATGGAGAGTGATTACAGTCAGGCATTGGCTTCCAGCACATCCTCCAATGTGGTATCGATCCTGTCGAGCGTTCTGCTCATTGCAGGGTTCTGGTTCCTGTTCGTCAAGGCGAATGAGGACGGCTGGAAGGCAGTCATCCCGCTCTATAACATGTATACGGCTTTCGATATCGTATACGGAAACGGTTGGAAATGCTTACTGCTGCTGGTACCGGTACTGAACATCGCAGTTTATGTTATGTTCTATTACAGACTGGCACAGGTATTCGGAAAAGATACGATCATTTGCATTCTGACCGTTCTGTTTAGCCCCATCATGTTGCTGGTAATCGCATTCACACCAGATTCCAGCTATCGGGGACCGTGTGACAAGTTCATCTGAACGAAAAACTCCCGGAGCTATCCGGGAGTTTTGTCATTTATTATTTGATTTGATGGAGATACGCTGTCAGCGCTGCCGCATCCTTTGCATCCACGCTGCCGTCACCGTTCATGTCCGCATTGGCGAGAGGGACACCCTCCAGCTCTGTATTGCCGGCAAGATAGCTTTTCAGGATGCCGAGATCGAAGATGTCCACCGTGCCGTCCGTCAGAATATCGCCGCGGTCGGTCGCCTTCGGTTTGATTTCCTTCAGAAATACGGTGTAATTCGTGGAATAGCTGCTCGTCGTGTTCATGCCGAGCGTCACGGTATCGCCCGCGCTGAGCTCATTCCGGTACAGGATGTAGGTCACATCCTGGCTGTTATTCGCCTTGAGGTCGGTTTTGGTGTATCCGCGGAGCCAGTCCGGTGCCGTCTCGATGCGCGAATCGAGAGCCACATAGATCACACAGTCCTTCGCTGCGACGAAGGTCGCCTGCGTGCCGGGGGAATTTTTGGCGCTGCATGGGGTATTGATCGCCTCGGCGCCGATGACCTCCTCCGGAAGTGCGGAATAGGTCATGGCTTCTCTGTCCGTATAGATCAGGTCACCGACCTGAATATCCGTGTCGATCGCCCACTGGTAGGATGTGCCGTTCGGGGTCAGATCCCGGATGAGCTCACCGTCAATCGATGCCGGTGCTGGCGGATTCGTAGACTCCCCGAGCGTGAAATCAAGATAATACGGCTTCCAGTCACCGAGATAGGTCTTGACATCCAGCCCGTCTGCGGAGGCTTTCACGGTATTTGCCACTCTGCCGGCGGTGTTGACACCCTTGCCGCCTGCGGTCGTGCCGAATTCCTTGAAATTCGCTGCCTCCGGCGCATGACCGCTCATGCTCGTCCAGCCTGCAGGGGTGATGATGCCCTCATAGGCAAGCCTGGTGTTCACAAATGCAACATCCGCCGCTTCTCCCCACGGTCTGCCGAAATAGCCTGCGCCGACCTGCTTGCCGCTCGTACCGGTCACGCTGCTGTCATAGAACAGGTATTTGCCGTTGCTTTTCGCCGCCGTGATGTAGCCGCCGACTGCCTTGTCAGAATAGCCCGCAAATTGCAGCTCACAGGACTGGAACACCATATTGCCCTGTCCGAAGATATAGTCCGTATTGCCGGTGATATGACACTCACGGAAATAGCCCTGTTTGCTGCCGGTGTAGAGCGTGTCCTGGCTGCCAAGGAAGGTGCATTTGTAAAATTCGCTGCCCTCCACGGCAATCGCGCAGGCGCGTTCGGTGGAATTCTTCTGCGTCACATCCGTGCCCTTGGTGCGCTGGAATGTGATGCTCTGCGTTCCGGCAAGCTCCACGCCGTCCGCCAGCTCCTCATCGGTGACGTAGCGGCTGAACGAATTCTCGAACGTGATGTACTCCGCACGGAAATACTTTGCGCCGGATTTCAGCCCGACCGCGCTGCCCCAGCGTTTCGGCTCAAATTTGGCGGTTTTCGATGCTGCCGCATCCGCATGATAGTACCCGTCCTCGCTGCAGCTGAAATACTTGTAGCCGATGCCGTAGTACCAGGTCAGCTTGACCTCCTTGGTCGGATCGTCGTTAATGAAGCTGATGTACGGCGTATTCACAAGCACCTGCTCACGGTACAGCCCCGGCGCGATGTGGATGCGCACGCGGTCGGCTTCGCTCTGGGGATTCAGCTTTGCCGCGGCATCGACAGCCTGCTGGACGGTGGGGTAATTCTTCTTCTGGTCGGTAAATCCCACATAAAGATCCGTTCCGGCGGGCTTTTCCTCGCCTGTCTCGGAAATCGTGCCCATCTGGACATTTTTTGCGGGCCAGGTACCGTACCAGGCATATCCTGTGCGGCGCTCCTTGCTGATCTGGGACACATCGTAATAGACCTTGCCGTCGCGGTCGGAGAACATCGGACGGCTGCTCTCCAGATCATAGAACCGCGTCCAGAGGGGCAGTGCGGACGGATCCTGGATCACAACCTTGTCGTCGCCCTGCGTCACGAATTTGATGCCCTCAAGCTTGACGTCATCGAACCAAGTCACCGCCGCATTGATGCTGCGGATGATGCGCTCGTCCTTGTTCGGGAGCGTGCGCAGGAAATTGACGATGCCCACGCTCTCGGAGGTGCAGATGGACGGGAGCTCATACGCTCTTGCACCGGCGGGCGCGAGGGTGAATTCGTCGTGCTGCTGCCCCCATGCGGTGAGCTTGCCGTTCACCTTGATCTGGCAGTTGAGGATACATTCCACACCCTTTTCGACTGACTTCCGTGCCCGTTCGGCGCGGGTATCATCGAGATAGGCGAACTCATTGGACTTGTTCCCGACATCCTGCAGCACCTTCATGACGCTGACCATCGCCTCGTCGTTGAATGTGATGTGCGCATGATACGTCCCCGGATCACCGAACACCTGCGGCCATCCGCCGTTGTCGTACTGCCCGTTCAGGAGCAGGTCGATGCCGCGGAGCGCACCGGTCTTGTATTTCTCGGTGCCGGTGGCGTTGTAAATGCGCGAAAGTACGCGGATCTGCTTGCGCCAGCCGCCGTCGGCAAGCTGGTATTGCAGGATCTCGTCACCGAATGCCGTGCCCTCGCTGCTGCCGTACCATGCAGCATCCTTTTTCAGATAGCTGCCCCAGTCAAGCTGCGCGGCGGATGCGGTGATGCCGGTGTTCTCCGACAGCAGACCCGCCGTCGAGGAAAAGAGCATACAGGCGGAAAGTGTGATTCCTGCCAGTGTGTGTTTGCCGTATTTCATCCCAATGACCTCCAGTCATATCATCCTATATGTACAGTATACCATTTGTTTTCCTATTTGTCAATTGTTTTTAGAGCATAATTCCCAATGAAATCAGGACTTGACAGTTTCGGCGGAATATGCTATATAATTGCGGCGAATCATCCGTTTCGCCGCAGAAAATGCGTAGATCAAGCTGCCTCCGTGTCTCTGCGGGGGCTTTCTTTATCTGCCCCGTTCTTCAGGAGGAATGAATATGTCAGACATGACCAATACCAAATCGTCCCTGTCCAGCCACGATCTTGTTGTGCGGCTCTGCACCAGCGGCATCATGATCGCACTTTCCACTGTTCTGAGCCTCGTCACCATCATCAAGATGCCCATGGGCGGCAGTGTCACACCGGTGAGCATGCTCCCGGTCTGCATGATCGCCATTATGTACGGCACCAAATGGGGGCTCTGCACCTCGTTCGCCTATGCACTTGTCCAGCTCATCCTCGACTATGCGGCGGCTGTATCATGGGGTCTGAGCGTTCCCGCACTGATCGCGTGCTTCGTCTTTGACTACCTGCTGGCATTCACCATGCTCGGATTCGCCGGTGTATTCCGCAAGCACGCCGTATGGGGCGTTCCCGCCGGCGTTGCACTGGCATGTGTGCTGCGCTTCATCTGCCATGTGATCTCCGGCAGTACAGTGTTTGCTGTGTGGATGCCCGATGGATGGAGCAGTCCGCTCCTCTATGCCCTTGCCTACAACGGTCTGTTCATGGCGCCTGAGCTGTTCCTGACCGCCGGTGCGGCATTCGCATTCAGCAAGGTTCCTGCCATCCGGCAGAAAATCGCTGCGTAACCAAAATCCCCCCGATCTGACAGATCGGGGGATTTTTTGCAACCGCTCTGTAATTGACGCGGGTCGCATTTCGTGGTAAAATATACTTAGCCCGAACCTTCGGGACAGACGTGAAAAACAAATGAGGTGTCATTTTGAAAATAACAGACGATAAACGCATCCGGCTCCTGCGGGATG
>ONEQ01000311.1 GCA_900316885.1 uncultured Eubacteriales bacterium
TAAAACAAAAACCGCTGAATCAAGCCATTTTTGCTTAATCCAGCGGTTTTCTTAGCAGTCGAGGTGACAGGATTCGAACCTATCGCCAAGTGCCTTTTTCGGCTGTATATAGCCGATAACTCCGTGCAACATTTTTGCCGTGCAACATTTTCAGATTCTACGGCTGTAATGCTGCATTTGTACCTGCATTTTCTGCGGATACAATGCCGGAAAAATAGTTGTCGATCAGATCGTCCACGCGCTCGCGCTCCGAACTGAACGTCTGCTGATAGACGGATTTCAGAATGTTGTCTGTGGACCACCCGCCGCGCTCCATCGCATACTTGTCCGGCACACCGAGCATCAGCATGACTGAGGCGTTCAGACTGCGCAGATTGTGGAACGTCATGTCAATGTCGTGCTTTGCCATCAGCCGCTTGAATTTGCTGTACACTGACTTGCGGGAACGGGGAATGATGAAGTCCGTATCCGACTTGTGCGGCTGCTGCATGATGAGGTGCAGCAGGTAATCCGGAACGTGGATGCAGCGGTCGCTCTTTTCCGTCTTGCAGCTTTCACGCACTTCGTAACCGTCCTTCGTGTGGATGATCGTGCGCCGCACATGGATGCTGTGCTTTTCCCTGTCCACATCACGGAACTGCAAGCCGATGACCTCGCCGATCCGCAGACTCAGCCACGCTGCCAGCAGTACCGGCAGCTCGGAATCCGTCCCCTTGACGATGGCGTACACGGTCTCAAACGGCGGCAGCTCCTTGTCCTTCTTGCGGAGCTTCGGGAGTTTGACGCTGTCGAGCTTCAGATCGACCTCATGCATTTTCAGCACGGATCGCAGCAGACCGTAGGCGTTCTTGACGTACTTCGGGCTGACACGCTTGCTTTCCTCGTTGACCGCCGCCTGAATGTCCAGCGTGGTCAGCTCGTCAAGGGACATGTCCATGATGCTCTGAAAGCTGTTGGCTGCGATCTGGCTGTAAACCAGCAGCGTTGTTGGCTCGATGACATTCGTCCGGGTGTCGATGTAATTCCGGAATGCCTTTGCAAGCGTGACGCCCTTCCGGCTGTAGCTCGTGTCCGGCACCGTGCGTCTGGGCTGGCGCTTTTTGGCGGCTTTGGGCTGCTTCTGCTGATTCTTGTAGTCCTCTGCCATTTTGATGGCTTTCCATTCTGCATCCGCTGTGAACGACTTGAAAATGCGCTTGCCGCTCTCATCGGTCCCGTCAGAAATAACGACGCGGAAATTTCCGCTGGATAACTTTTGTGTTCTCATTTTACGACCTCCGTTTCGGCGGTGAAAATGAGACTGATCTTTACAATCATATTATACCATACCTTTCCTGAAAAGTAAAGCTGTAATTTGTGAACATCCGGAAAAACGCTGCCTTACATTTGCAGCAGATCGCTCAGCGTCATGTTGTTGACATAGAGGAAATTGTCGAGCTTTTCCAGCGTGATGTTCTTGGCGCAGTGGTCATAGTCCTTGAGCGTGCGCTCTCCGACGCCCAGATCACCGGCGAGGTCGGCATCCGGAATATCCCGAAGGTTCTGCCACAATCGTATCTTGCACCAGATCAGCTTGAACAGCTCGATGCGCATTTCGGTTCGTTTCTGTTTCATAATGAAACACTTCCTTTCTATGTTTGTGTGGGGAGTCCTCCCCGGATTGATTTGTTTTCATTTGCATCCTGCCAGCCGGACGTTTACCGGACGTCCCCTCTGATGATGAATCCTCGTGCTTCCAAGGCTCCGAGCCGCGTTTGCGGAGAGTGCCATATCCCGGATCACTTCGTCTGACAAGATCGGTGTTCTTGCTGTGTCACCATGTTGGTCGCTCGCTCCGTCGGAGGTCATGGCGCATGGTACACGGACTGGGCATCGCCCATCGGGATACGCTGTACTGATAAGATGACTATTCAGTTGTCAAGGTGCGGAGGCAGATTCTACCTCTCTATATATAAAAGGTTGCGTTTGGGGGATTTTACAACCATTTCTCAGAATCATCTTTTTGGAACTGCCTTTTCGCACAATGCAGGAACGAAAACAACAGTCTGCTTTGCGCAATATCACTGATTTGCTGGTTTCTCTGACAAGCCAGACGATTCTGCTTTGGCATTCCGTCCTTTTTAGCTGTCTGAAAAATGATGATTCTTCCCTATTTCTCTAGTGCAGCGTTTGAGGCTTTTTACAACCTAAAACGAAAAAAGAGTTTTCAGATTCAGACCATGCACAAAGAGGTCTTGTGATTGACCG
>ONEQ01000310.1 GCA_900316885.1 uncultured Eubacteriales bacterium
TTTGCGGGGCTTCGCCCCATACCCTTTTGCGGGGCTTCACCCCACACCCTGCGTAATGATTTAGAAGTGACCATAGGAGGACATATGAAAGAAATCACCATCGGCGCAAAGGCAGCCGCACAAATGCCTGTCACAGAGGAAAAAACAGCCAAGCAGGTCGGCAGCGGTTCCCTGCTGGTATTCGCCACGCCCATGATGGCGGCGCTTATGGAGCAAGCCGCATGTGAGGCGCTGGCACCGTTTCTGGAAAGCGGCGAAACAACCGTCGGCACGGAGCTGAACATCCAGCACACCGCCGCAACGCCCGTCGGACTGAACGTCACGGCAGAGGCGGAGGTCACGGCTGTGAACGGACGCGAGATCGCGTTCAAGGTGACAGCGCGTGACGATGCGGGCGAAATCGGCTCCGGCACACACAAGCGGTTTCTGGTGTTCACGGAGAAATTCCAGAACAAGGCAAACGGGAGGGGACAGTAATGTCCGGTCAGCCGCTGGAAATTGAGCGGAAGTACCTGATCCGCCGCCCGGAGGAAGCGCTCCTGCGCACGCTGCCGCAGGCGGATCCGACGGAGATCACGCAGACGTATCTGAAAGCGGACGAATCCGGGATGATGCGCCGTGTGCGGAAACGCGGATCGGATGCGAAGGGCTGGCAGTATACCTACACCCGCAAGCAGCACGCGGGCTTCGGCAAGCGCATCGAGCTGGAGGACGAGATCACGGAGGCGCAGTATCAGGCGCTTCTGGAGGAAGCGGAGCCGGCGATGCAGACGGTTCACAAGGTGCGCTGGTGCTTTGTGTACGAACAGCAGCTGTTCGAGCTGGATGTGTATGCATTCAGCGGGGAGCTTGCGACGCTGGAGATCGAGCTGCCGGATATTGACACGAAGGTAGAACTCCCCCCGCAGATTGAAGTGATCGCGGATGTGACGGGAGATGGGCGATTCAGCAATTTTGCACTGTCGCGGAGTCTTTCCTTTCCGGCGGTTTAACGCAGAGCAGGAGCCCATCCACCCGCAGGGCGCAAGCCCCGCACGGGGGTTGGGGGTGGGGCGTAAACACGAAAAAAACCGCGTATCATCGCGGTTTTGATAAAACAGGAGGTTTATTATGAAGTATTACATCGGCATTGATCTGGGCGGCACGAACATCGTGGCTGCCGTTGTGGACGAGAACTACAACATCATCACCAAGGCAAGCACCAAGACCAACCGTCCCCGCCCCGCAGAGGCAATCGCTGACGATATGGCGGCGATGGCAATCAAGGCGGTCAAGGACGCGAACCTCGCGATGGAGGACATCGAGTGGGTTGGCGTGGGTACGCCCGGTATCGCCAACAGCGCCACCGGCGTGATCGAGTATTCCAATAACCTCGGATTCGAGAATACGCCCATGGCAAAGCTCATCCAGAAGCACATCGACAAGCCCGTTTATATCGAGAATGACGCAAATGCGGCAGCTTACGGCGAGTTTGTTGCCGGTGCTGCAAAGGGTGCAAAGAATGCAGTCTGCATCACGCTCGGCACCGGTGTCGGCGGCGGCATCATCAGCGGCGGCAAGATCTATTCCGGCTCCAATTTCGCAGGCGCTGAGATCGGTCACACCGTCATCGGCATCGACGGTCCCCAGTGCTCCTGCGGACGCAAGGGTTGCTTTGAGGCATACTCCTCCGCAACAGGTCTGATCCGCATGACCAAGGAGAAGATGGACCAGTGCCCGGATTCGATCATGCATAAGATTTCCGAGGAGCGCGGTGGCAAGGTTTCCGCGAGAACCTCGTTCGATGCGATGCGTCAGGGCGATGCACCGGCAAAGGAGGTCGTTGATTTCTACATCAAGGCGCTTGCCTGCGGCATCACCAACACGATCAACATCTTCCAGCCGGATATTCTCTGCATCGGCGGCGGCGTGTGCAATGAAGGCGATGCGCTGCTTCTGCCGGTCAAGGAGCTCGTGGCGAAGGAGGTCTACACCCGCAATTCCCCGAAGAATACCGAGATCGTCATTGCCAAGCTCGGCAACGATGCCGGTCTGATCGGCGCGGCATTCCTCGGCGCGTGCGCAAAGTAAGGCTGATTCCCGCACAAAAGCCCCCGATGCTTCAGCATTGGGGGCTTTTCCTGTGATTTAAGGCAACACCGCACAAAGATCGCCTGACGGCTCAGCACGTCATCTGTACCCCATCTTTTCCTTGCTCTGCATAAGCGATCAGCACCAAATCATAGATTTGGGCTGTCTGCTTAATCTTG
>ONEQ01000308.1 GCA_900316885.1 uncultured Eubacteriales bacterium
CAGCCAGCGCCTGTCCCTTTCGTAGCAATACATGATCGCGCACAGAATGGCGATCGGCACTGTTGTCGGAATGATCGCCGTCCAGTCGTCAAGCCGGAACATTTCCGCGATATAGACCAGTGAGCCGAGCGAGGGGACGAACAGATTTTTCCGGAAGATCACGAAAAACAGGGCAATCGGCGTATACACGGTGCTGATGATCGCCATATAACTGTTCAGCTCCTCCTGCCAGAACTCGCTGAAGAAGTACCCGAACAGCGGCAGCAGCATGACCAGAAAGCAAATCCGGTAGATCGGCAGGCGCTTCTGCTTGGCAAGGCAGACGGAGCGGTTGGAATGGTAATCCCGTGCCGCTTCGAGTGCTTCGTATTTCTCCTTTGCGGAGACCTCCCAGATGCCTGTCAGGTAGGCTTCGGCAGGAATGTGCATGGATTATACCATCCTGCCGCCAATCATGACCCACTCCGGATCCTCCATGATATCCAGCGGATCCTCCGGGAACAGCACCAGATCTGCATCCAGACCAACGGCAATGCGCCCGATCCGGTCATCGGCGCCGATAATATCCGCTGCCTCCGATGTGATCGCGCGGAGCGCTCCCTCACGGGACAGTCCGCCCTTAACGGCAAGCGCCGCGCTCATGCGGAGATACTGTGCGGGCACCTCCGGATGGTCGGTGCAGATGGCAACACGGCAGCCTTTTTCGTGGAGAATCGCTGCATTGGCAAGCATCAGCTCACGCATTTCGGGCTTGCAGCGGTCGCAGAGAATCGGTCCCACGATGATCTGGAGTCCCCATTCACCGAACAAATCGGCAGCAATGTGTGCCCCGGTGCCGTGAATAATCACACAGTCCAGCCCGAATTCCTTGGAAATACGGACAGCGGTGCAGACATCGTCGGCACGATGGCAATGGAAATGCGCCTTCTGTCTGCCGTTCAGCAGCGGGAGCAGTGCCTCGCATTTGGCATCATACTCCGGCGGCTCCTCCTCGTCGGGATGCTCCTCGAAGCGCTCCAGACGCTCGGCATAGAGCTTTGCCTTCTGCAAGCCCTCGCGGATGAGCGCAGCGGTCATCATGCGGGTGACGGGCGCTTCGTCGCGGTCAGAGTAGACATTCTTAGGATTCTCACCGAGGGCGAATTTCATCCCGCAGGGCATGATCGCCATCTCATCCGTGCAGCGTCCCCAAGTCTTCATGAGGAGCATCTCGCCTCCGCAGGCGTTGGCGCTGCCGGGAGATACAATAACCGATGTAATGCCGGATGCACGTGCCTCGGTGAAGCAGCGGTCATAAGGATTGATGCCGTCGAGCGCACGAAGCTGGGGCGTGAACGGATCGGAGATCTCGTTGCAGTCGTCGCCCTCAAAGTCGATGCCGTCCTCGATGATGCCCAGGTGGGTATGCGCATCGATCAGACCCGGCATCAGCACACCGCCGTGCGCGTCAATGGCATCCTCTCCGATCTCCTCGGGCTTTCCCTGCTCGACTGCGGTGATCTTGCCGTCCTGCACCTCCACATAGCCGTAAAAGTGCATGTCCTCGGTCATGGAATAGATTTCTGCGTTATAGATTATCATACATTTCTCCTGCTTATGGAACCTCAAAACACAATTTTTCCGGCTCCCTTATTGTAATTCCAACAGCGTGATGATCTCCTGTACCATCTGCGTCGGGCTGTGAACAGCCTCGATACGGTGCGTACTGTGCCGTCTGTAGACGCCTCGGCGCTTGCGATAGAGATTATACAGCTCCTGCCGGGTACTCCGGCGGACGATCGGACGGTCGGTATTGGCGATGCGCAGCCAGCACATACGAAACGGCACATCCAGAAACAGCACGGTTCCGTGCTCGGCTGCAATCTCGGCGTTAATATCCCGGAGCATCGCGCCGCCGCCGCAGGCAATGATTCCGTCACGGGATGCAAGCTCCCGCACTGCCTGTGTCTCGAGGTCGCGGAAATGCTCCTCGCCGTCCTCGGCAAAAATCTCGGGAATCTTCTTGCCAGCCTGCTCCTCGATATAGGTGTCCATATCCGTAAACGGCACATTCAGGGTTTTCGCAAGCTTTGTGCCGATGGTGCTTTTACCGCAGCCCATGAAACCGCAAAGAAAAATTGTCATTCTGCGCTGCCCTCCCGGATCGGAAACAGTCTGTTGACCTCCTGCTCCATTTCACCAACGAGCCCCCAGACATCGTCACGATCAAAGCGGGTGTTATTCCAATAGGACTGCGCCGCGGCTGCCTGCCATACCAGCATTGCCGAGCCGCCGATGGCTTCC
>ONEQ01000306.1 GCA_900316885.1 uncultured Eubacteriales bacterium
CCTTCTCGGATTGCGCCCATTGGTTCCACTCGGTCTCACTCCGGGTGCCGCCACGGAACCCTTGCGCTGCGAGGGCCTGCTTTAGCGAAACGCGAGTCTCCAGTCCGCGCTTGCTGCCGGTGATGAACGGCACAAAGTCGATGTGAATATGCGGCGTCGCCTCGTCCATATGCAGGTGTGCGGAGAATACACGCAGATTCGGATTTCGAGCCTGAAAGCCGCGATAGTATTCATCCAGCACATCTCGGGCGATCTGCCCAACCTCTGACGTCGCGCCGGTATCGCTGCAGTTGCCGATCTGCAGAATGATCTCGTGAAACGGCTTTTCCTGCTTTCCGGAGCGGATCTTCTCATAGTAGTCCGGGACGCAGCGATCCGCGCGGGTCTGCTTTGCATTGTAAGCTTCCAGCGCCGCATCGAACAGCTCATGATAGGTCTCACGGATGTCTTTGTTACAGTATTCTATATTCAGATGGGTGCGCTCTCCGTCTACATTCGCAGCCAGAAATCTGCGGCTGTTGTGATTTACGGAGCCTTTGCCCACCATCGCGCTAATGGATCTTTGCATATATCAATTCTCCCATAAAGTTTACATAACATTTCAATCTTTCCTTCCTTTCGCCGCGCAGCGGCGGGTTCTGTTACTCTTGTCAAGAGTAACGCAAAAGCACTTTTGACACTGCGCATCAAAAGTGCTTTGCGCTCTGCGAGGCTTATGGCCGTATTCAGCCTATGCCCGTGACGATCCGTGTCGATGGTGACGGTGTTTTGCTGCCGGGGAAAACACCGTCACGACCGTCACACATCGTCACGCTGTGTTTCAACCATGAGCGTAATCTGGCGCCCATTGTGCGTTCGCTTGTTCCAGTATTGCACTCCATGCTCGCGCAGGAGTCTGCCCGCGTTGACATTCAGCTTCGTGGATAGAGCATTCGGTTTCAGCTCCATACAGATTGTCTGCGCCAGCTCAGTTGGCGTCCCCACCCATTTCGGATGTTCCGGGCTGACTACCGCTGCAACGGCGTCCAGCACCGGATCGGGCGGTTCCTTCCAAAGCTCCGTCTCTGCATGATCCAACTCCCATGACAGGCGTTGCGAATCTCGCACCAGATACAGCCGCTGTTCCTGCTGATCTCTGCCGGAGACCTCCAGTACTGCAAGGTTGGAGGTGCGCTTCTCTTTATACAGCACAAAGGATCCATCCACAGCACCGGTGAGCCCGTGAGTGCCGCCGATCATATCGATCTTGTCTCCTGCTTCCAGCTTTCGCGTGTGATGCACCAGAAGCAGGCACACAGAGTTGGAATCTGGAAGCATCTGCATGAGCTTCAGCATAACATCGTAATCCAATGCGTAGCTGATATTCCCGTCGTCATCCCGAACGATCTGCAGGGTGTCGATGATGACCAGACGTGTGTCCGGATGCTCCCGAAAAAAATTTCGTATTTGGTTTTCCAGATGCGCTGTGATGGTTCCTGCCTTGGTCGCAAAGCAGAGATTTGGTGTCGTATCCACACCGAACATTCGGTACATCCTCGCCTGTAAACGGCTTTCTGTATCTTCAAGAGCAAGATACAAAACCGTACCCTGCCGCACCGGGAACTCCCACAAGGGGAGCCCGGTGCTGACATGGTAGGCAAGCTGCTCCATGAGAAAGCTCTTGCCTACCTTTGGCGCGCCTGCGAAAATGTACGTTCCCGGGTAGAGCAGACCATCGATAATCGGCGGTCTGGGCGGATAGACCGTCTCATATAGATCTTCCATGGTGAAGGTCTGCAAGCGATCCGGGTCGTTCTTACGCTGCATGGCGCGGAGCTGTTTAGTCAGCTCCTGTAAGTTTTCCTTGCCAGCCGGCGGCGTTTGCGTTATACTGGCTGCAGAATTCATTTCGGATGACTGCCCCGCCTCTGCTGCAACAGAGGAGATCGGGGCGGTCATTTCTTTTGCGACAATCATGCGGCACCACCTCCCGTATTTTGCTTGATCCAGATCAACAGGCTGTCCCGCGGGACAAGCATGCGCTTGCCGATCTGGAGCGTGGGGAAGTCTTCCCGATGCATGAGGTTGTACGCCCCGGCACGGGAAATCCCCAATACCTCCGAGAGCTGCGTCGCATTCAGAACCGGAGGCATGCTGTCAAACGTCAGATTCATTTTTTCATCTCCTCTCAAAATTGTAGAATTGACCTTGACATTGTAGACCTTTTAGATTATACTGCAATTAGTAAGTCTACAATTACATTGTAATTGGATTTGGCTTTCTTGTCAATAGACATATGTAAACAATTTGTGTA
>ONEQ01000301.1 GCA_900316885.1 uncultured Eubacteriales bacterium
TTCTGCCTGTAAAAAGCGTCGCAAGGTCGGAGCTTAACAGAAATGCATTGGAACCAGTGATATAAATATCATATTTTTCCGAAGCGTGTAACCCGTTGATCGCTTTCTCAAAATCGTGACACATCTGAATTTCATCGATCAGAACGAAGTTCTCTGATCCCTCTTTGTACGCTGCATTGATATGATCGTAAAGCGTTCTGTATTCGGTCAGATTTTCATATTCCGGCAGATTGAAATTGATGTGAATAATATTTGCATCCGGGTAATGCTCTTGAATGTATTTTTTGAATGCTTCCAGCAGTTTGGATTTTCCGCTGCGCCGCACACCCGTGATGACCTTAATATCCGGTGTACCGATCACGTTAATGACCTTGTTCAGATAATCGGTTCTTTCGATCAGTTTCATATGCAAGCACTCACCTTTCAATTTATATCTTATTATATCACATCTGTTTCCCAAAATCAAGACTTTTTTGATTTTGGGAAATAGAAATGAAAGGAATCAATAATCATGGCTATCTTGATTGTAAGTGAAAATCCCGCCGTTGCCAAAGCCCTCCTTCCGGTTGTCGGTGCAGACAACCGGAAGAACGGCTATTTCGAGGGCGGCGGCTACATTGTATCATGGTGTATCGGGCATTTGGTACACCTGAAATTCCCGGACGATTACGGCGGTGCATGGGCTGAAAAGCCGTGGACGTTTGCTATGCTGCCGATGATTCCGGAGCAGTGGCAGTTTATTGTGAAGCAGGACTGTGTGCAGCAGTTTCAGGTTCTGCGAACGCTCATGAATCGCCCTGATATTGACGAGATCATCTGCGCGACCGATGCCGACCGCGAGGGCGAGTGCATTTTCCGCTATGTCTATGCGCTCACAGGCTGCAAAAAGCCGGTCAAACGCCTGTGGGTTTCCAGTCTGGAGGAGAGTGCGCTCCGGCAGGGGTTCGCCAATCTGAAAGACTGGCGCGAATATGATGCACTGTTCGCTGCCGGGTTCTGCCGTGCGAAAGCGGACTGGCTGATCGGTATGAACGGCTCGCGGTTGTTCTCCGTGCGCTACCGGCAGAAGCTATCGCTCGGCAGAGTACAGACCCCGACACTGGCGATGATCGTCCAGCGGGACTACGATGTATCGCATTTTGTGAAGAAGCAGTTTTTCACGGTTGACTTGGATTGTGGCGGTTTTACAGCAGTTTCTGAACGTTTGGAGCGGGAAAACCGTGCATTGGAATTGTGCGCCGATGTAATGGGAAAACCTGCTGTCATAACTGATATACATCGGGAAAACAAGGTCACAAATCCGCCGAAACTCTTTGATCTGACGACGTTACAGCGAGAGTGCAACAAGCTGTTCGGGTATACAGCGCAGCAGACGCTCGATACCGTGCAAGTGCTATATGAAGCAAAGCTGACAACCTATCCGCGAACAGATTCCGCTTATCTGCCGGACGATATGGAGCAGACGGCATTGTCGGTCATTGGTGCAGTCGGTAGCGTTTTCCCAGAACTGTCATGTACATCGCCAAACATCAGGCATTGTATCAACAATGCCAAAGTGACCGGGCATCATGCGATTATCCCTACGGAACGCATCCGCGGGGCTGACCTGTCATGGCTGTCGGAATTGCAGAAAAAAGTGCTGTATCTGATCGCGGCACGTCTTGTCATGGCAAGCGGAACACCTTTCCGGTATGAAGCGGCGAAAATCACGGTACGCTGTACGGATACCGATTTTACGGCAACCGGCAAAACCGTCATAGATCCGGGTTGGAAGTCGATTGAATCCGCTTGCCGGAACGCCATGCAATGTAAAGAAACAGAATCGGAGCAGGTACAGCAGCTTCCCGCTGTTACGCAGGGGCAGCAGATACCTAACGTTTCCGGCACAGTGCAGGAGCATTGGACGTCACCGCCAAAGCATTTCACCGAGGACACATTACTTACGGCAATGGAGCACGCCGGGCAGGATGCCTACGATGAGGAGACCGAAAAGAAGGGACTCGGCACGCCGGCAACCAGAGCTGCCGTGATCGAGGGACTTGTCAAGCATGGCTATATTGAGCGAAAAAACAAGCAGATACTCGCTACAGAAAAGGGCATACATCTGATCGAGGTCGTTCCGGATACCGTCAAATCTCCGCAACTCACGGCAGAATGGGAGATGCAGCTACAGCAGATCGAGCGCGGAAAATTGGCTCCAGACGATTTCATGCAGGGTATCACATCGTATGTCCGCCGGATTTGTGCCACTTATGGCACGCGGGATGAGAGCAGTGCTTTTCAGCGCGAGGTCACTCCGATCGGCAAATGCCCGCATTGCGGCGGTGATGTGCTGAATGGGAAATACGGC
>ONEQ01000300.1 GCA_900316885.1 uncultured Eubacteriales bacterium
CAAGGTTCCGGTAGGCCCCGAGACTCTCGGACGCATGTTCAACCTGCTGGGCGAAGCCATCGACGAGAAGCCCACACCGGACACCGAGGAGCACTGGGCAATTCACCGCGAAGCACCCTCCTACGAGGAGCAGACCGGCTCGAATGAGGTGCTGGAGACCGGAATCAAGGTTATTGACCTGATCGCGCCGTACCTGAAGGGCGGTAAAATCGGTCTGTTCGGCGGTGCCGGCGTCGGCAAGACGGTTCTCATCCAGGAGCTCATCAACAACGTTGCCAACCAGCACGGCGGCATCTCAGTATTCACCGGCGTCGGTGAGCGTACCCGTGAGGGCAACGACCTCTACAACGAAATGAAGGAAAGCGGCGTTCTCGAAAAGACTGTGCTCGTGTACGGTCAGATGAACGAGCCCCCCGGAGCGCGTATGCGTGTCGGACTGTCGGGTCTGACCATGGCGGAGTATTTCCGTGACCAGGAGGGGCAGGATGTGCTGCTCTTTATCGACAATATCTTCCGTTTCACGCAGGCAGGCTCGGAGGTTTCCGCGCTGCTCGGACGTATGCCGTCCGCCGTTGGCTACCAGCCGACGCTTGCGACCGAAATGGGCGCATTGCAGGAGCGTATCACCTCGACCCGCAAGGGCTCGATCACATCCGTTCAGGCGGTCTATGTCCCTGCGGACGACCTGACCGACCCGGCACCGGCGACGACATTCGCGCATCTGGATGCGACGACCGTACTATCCAGAAACATCGCATCGCTGGGTATTTATCCGGCAGTTGATCCGCTGGAATCCACCTCGCGCATCCTCGCGCCTGAGATCGTGGGCAAGGAGCATTACGACACCGCGCGTGCCGTGCAGTCCATCCTCCAGCGCTATAACGAGCTCCAGGACATCATCGCCATCATGGGTATGGATGAGCTGTCCGAGGAGGATAAGAAGACCGTACAGCGTGCCCGCAAGGTACAGCGTTTCCTGTCGCAGCCGTTCTCGGTTGCGGAGCAGTTCACCGGTATGCAGGGCAAATACGTCCCGCTGGCGGAGACGATCCGCGGCTTCAAGGAGATCATCGAGGGTATGCATGACGATCTGCCGGAGTCGGCATTCCTGTTCGTCGGCAGCATCGATGAAGCTGTTGCAAAGGCAAAGAACATGCAGGAGTGATCCTGCGTTACGCATCGGAGGTAAGCTATGAACACCTTCCGCTTAATGATTATCACACCCGACCGCACGCTGTTTGACGGACAGGTGCAGGAGGTCATTGCCCGCACAACCGAGGGCGATGTCGGCATCCTTGCCGGGCATATCCGCTATGCGGCGCTGCTGAAAACCGGAGCGCTGACCGTGAAGATGGAGAACGGCGAATTTCGGAAAGCGGCTGTGGCTGCGGGTGTCATCAAGGTCTCGGACGACCGCACGACGGTCATGTCCTCTGCGGCGGAATGGGCAGAGGAGATCGATCCCGACTGGGCAGAGCGTTCCCGTCAGGATGCGCTTGCCAAGATCGAGGCAGCCAAGGACGAGCCGGATCGTCTGGAGCGTGCAAACCTGAAGCTCCAGCGTGCGCTGAACCGTCTGTCGGTATCCGGTCACGGTCTGGGGACGATCGAGACACATCAGAAAAAGTAATTGCAGGGGACTGCTGCGGTTTTGCGGCAGTCCTTGTTTTTCTGCCCTGTGCTTCGCGGGATTTTAGCTTGACTTTATGCGGGTTTCATGCTATAATATAAGATGATATTTTATGCAAAGAAAGGAATTTCTGCTATGATCGTAACCAGATTCGCCCCGTCCCCGACGGGCTTCATGCACATCGGCAATCTCCGGACTGCCCTGTATTCCTACCTCCTCGCCAAGTCCCAGGGCGGCAAGTTCATCCTCCGCATCGAGGACACCGATCAGGTGCGTCTCGTCGAGGGCGCAACGGATGTTATCATCAACACCCTGAAGCAGACCGGCATCGACTATGACGAGGGTCCGGGCGTCGGCGGCGAGCACGGTCCGTATGTGCAGTCCGAGCGTCTGCCCATCTACAAGGAATATGCCGAAAAGCTGGTCAAATCCGGTCACGCCTACTACTGCTTCTGCACGCAGGAGCGTCTGGAATCCCTCAAGGATGACAAGGGCATCGGCGGCTATGACGGACACTGCCGCAATCTCTCCGCGGATGAGATCGCGCAGAATCTCGCTGAGGGCAAGCCGTATGTCATCCGCCAGAGAATGCCCGACGAGGGCAGCACATCCTATGTGGATGAGGTCTACGGTGAGGTTTCCATCGAGAATTCCGAGCTCCGCGACCAGATCATGATCAAGGCGGACGGCTTCCCGACCTACAATTTCTGCCACGTTGTGG
>ONEQ01000297.1 GCA_900316885.1 uncultured Eubacteriales bacterium
TGTGTTTATCAGCTGACGCCGTTCGACATCACTGAATTGCGGAATATGGAGGGGAAAGCATGAAACCACCGTTCTGTGTATCCTGTATTGTTCCCATCTGCGGAAAGGTTCTGTTTGTCCGCCATACCTACGGCGTAGCAAACGGACGCATCCTGATCCCCGGCGGCTATTTGCAGGAGGGCGAGCTCCCTTCCCATGCCGCGGCACGCGAGCTTCTGGAGGAAACCGGCGTAACAGCCGCCCCCAAGGCGCTGTTTGCCGCCCGCTGCAAGGGGACACAGTGGATCCTTGTCTTTACGATGGACTATATCAGCGGTGAACCGCGCTCCGACGGTCATGAGAACAGCGAGGTGCTGCTCCTGCGTCCCAAGGATGCGATTCTGCGCCCGGACATCACGAACATGAGCCGCGCCATTATGAAGGCGTACATGCAGAACCCGGATCGGGTCATCCCCCTCAGCGAGGAGGTTCCGCCGACCTACGATGCCACGAAATACGAATTCTACGGCGTTTGAGAATCCAGCGCCTTTTCCATGAATTCCTCGGTGGTATACTTCGGACTGCGGTGATACCGTCCCAGTGCATACAGGCACGACGGATCCCGCGTGATATAGTTCGGCTCCTCACGGCAGGTGAGGGTGCATACAAATCCCAGATCTTTCAGAACCGGAATACTTTCCCGACAGATGAAGCCATACGGATAGGCGAACACGGCGGGAGAGATTCCGGTTTCTTCGTATGCGCGGGATTGCAGCTGCTCCAGATCCTGCCGCAGCATGAGCGTGTACGCATCCACATCCTCCCCGAGCAGAATCGAACACCCGGCACGCTTGTCATTGGCATGCAGATCATAGGTATGGCTGCCGAGCTCCACGCATCCTGTATCCAGCATCTCCCGGATATCCGCCCATGTCAGATAGGAATACTTCGGCACATGCGGATCCGCCGGCGCGATTTCATCCGTATACCGTCCCACGACCGAAACAACCGCCTGCATCCCATACTGCTCCAGCAACGGAACTGCCGCAGAGAAATTATTGTAGAATCCGTCGTCAAACGTGATGAGTACCGGATGCGCCGGCAGACTGCCGCTGCCGTTGGTATACGCTGCAAGCTGGGATACTGTCACGCTCTCGAAGCCGTGATCGCGCAGATACGCCAGATCCCGTTCAAAATCAGCAGGGGAGAGCTGATAATCATTTGTCGGCTCCGTCAGACTGTGGTACATGATAACCGGGAGGAAAACGGCATCCTCCGGCGGTTCCTGTGCGGCAAGCGCCCGGCTCACGCGGGATACCGTAAACAGGAGCGCCGTCAGCAGAACTGCAAGCACCAGAAAAAATCCGAGCTTTTGTGATGAGATGCATTTGTACATGCGACCTCCCCCTTTCCGTTCATTCATATGCGGCGCGGTCAGGCTACTTGCATGTCCGGATCTGCATAAAACCGGACGTGCCTGCATAGAATAAGGCAGAGACGGAGGTGCAGAAATGAAACGGAAGCTCACAAGATTTGTATCCGCCCTGCTCCTGATGGCGGCAGGCGGACTGATGACGCATTACCTGCCGGACGACCCCGGAAGTTCGCAGCTCATCAACCTCGCCTCCCTCGTGCTGGGGCAGAACGGGATCTGGGGCGACCTGCCCCGGGTCTCGGAGGAAGGCGTGGAACTGTTCGGCAGGGTGCTGGGCGTGTATAAACAGGTGCGGGACGACGTGACGCGGGCGTACCCGGTCGTGTACGGGCAGCCCGGGGACCTGCTGGAGGTCCGTGAAAAGATCGACGGCGACACGGGGAAGGGCGTCGTCTGCGCGTTCGTCAACGGCGCGGGGACGTACCGCTGCCGGCTGACGTCGCGCCCCTGCGGGGAGCCGGTCGTGTTCGGCGGCGCCATCCTGCTGCGGGAGACGGACGGTCTGTGGATCGAGCTGACCGCAGAGGAACCGACCGCGGCGATCCTGTTCTTCGGCGCGGCAGAATAAACAATACAAATAATAAAAGGCAGCGGTCCCGGTCGATCGCTGCCTTTGCATTTTACGGTTTCTTCGTCAAGGGGACGGTCAGGGCGTCCCGGAAATCCGCCCTCGTCACGCCGAGCTGCTCCCGGAGAAAGCGCTCCCTGTCGCCGTAACACGCATCGATCTCGTCGAAGGCGGCTTTGAGGCACGCGGGGTCCGCCCGATAGAGCGAACGCACCCGCCCGGCGGTCTGCCGGCTGCGGGTCATCAGCAGGACCAGCGCGTAATACCGGTCCGCGGTGCGCTTCAGCGCCGCGTTGGTGGCAAGGTAGTCGGCGAAGATCGCGTCGTCCGGCACGCCGAGGAGCGAGAGCAGCAGCGCTGCGACGATCCCGCAGCGGTCCTTGCCCGCCGTGCAGTGCCAGAGCACCGCGCCG
>ONEQ01000296.1 GCA_900316885.1 uncultured Eubacteriales bacterium
CATGCGTGACCGCATTCTGGAGATCAATCCGGATGCGGAGGTCACGATCCACAAGTGCTTCTTTCTGCCGGAAAATGAGGACGAATTTCCGTTTGAGACGTATGATTATATCGTAGATGCGGTCGATACTGTCACGGCAAAGCTTGCGCTCGTCATGAAAGCACAGGCACTGCATATTCCCATCATCAGCAGTATGGGAGCCGGTAACAAACTCGACCCGACGGCATTTCGCGTAGCGGATATCTATGATACCAAGGTCTGCCCACTTGCCAAGGTCATGCGCATCGAATGCCGGAAACGCAAGGTCAGAAAGCTGAAAGTCGTGTATTCTGAAGAAAAGCCTACACGTCCCATCGAGGACATGGCGATCAGCTGTCGGACGCACTGCATCTGCCCGCCGGGAGCGCAGCACAAGTGTACCGAACGCCGGGATATTCCCGGAAGTACGGCATTTGTGCCGTCCGTTGTCGGGCTGATTATTGCCGGGGAGGTCATCAAAGATCTATGCAAACAGAAATCATCCGACAAGCTGTGATCTCCGATCTGGAGGCGATCACAGCACTGGAATCCGCCTGCTTTCCGCCCGCAGAGGCTGCGGGTAAAGATGCATTTTCTATGCGTTTGCAGACATTCCCGCAGTGCTTCTGGCTGCTGGAACGGGACGGTCAGCTCAGTGCCATGATCGGCGGCATGACGACCGACCAGCCCGACCTATGCGATGCCATGTATGAGGGAACGTCGCTCTATGCGGAGCATGGAAACTGGCTGATGCTCTTCGGCGTGGCTACCCGTCCGGAAGTTCAGCATCAGGGACTTGCCTCGAAACTGATGCGTCAGGTCATCGAGGACACGCAGAAGCGCGGCAGTCTTGGCATCGTGCTGACGTGCAAGGAGGAATTGCTCCCATTTTATGCAAGCTTCGGATTTGTTAATGAGGGCGTATCCGGTTCCGTTCACGGCGGTGCTGTCTGGTACCAGATGCGGCTGGATTTCTTAGCTTGTCTGGAACGCTGTATTTTGCAGGGCGAGGAGACGCATTTCTATCTGCACGGCAGGCGTGTCCTGCTGTATGGCTGGGAGCAGTGTGACGGATTTGTATTGAATATCGTGGATGCAGCGGGTGAAATTATATGGCAGACCGTACCCGCAAGCCGTGAACAATGTGCAGAAGCGTTCCGTGCCTATATGAAAAATCAATAACCGGCTCTCAATTTTATGCATTGGACAAATGCCGGAAAGTGTGGTATAATCATGACAGAAACACGAAAGGAGTTATTTGGATGGAACTGATCGCAAGCTTTTCCGTTGACCATACAGCCATCGTTCCCGGAATTTTCACAAGCCGGGTGGACACTGTCGGCGAACACCAGATCACGACCTATGACATCCGCGTCACACGCCCGAACCGCGAACCGGCAATTGATGTCTCCGCCATGCACTCGCTGGAGCATATCATTGCGACCTATCTCCGGAATGATCCGGACTGGAAGGATGAGGTCATCTACTGGGGACCGATGGGATGTCTGACGGGATTTTATCTGATCCTGAAAGGAAACCGTGCTCCGCAGGAGATTCAAAAGCTGATTCTGAGTGCATTCCAGTCCGTGCAGAATGCGGATATCGTTCCCGGTGCGGAGGAGAAAAACTGCGGCAATTATCTGCTGCACAATCTGCGAATGGCAAAATGGTATGCGGCGAAATTCGCTGACTATCTTGCCGAACATGCGGATGATCCGCTGATCTATGAGTATCCGAAAACGGAGCGTCTTGTAACGGATGACGGACAGCATTTCTACGATTCGTAAAAGCCGATTCCCCGAATTCTGAAAGGAGTTTTTATTATGAAAAAGTGTTGTTGTACAAGAAACAATTGCATACGATGTTGACCGTTCAGAATTCCTGTGATCGAAACGGTGCGCAGCTGTGCGCACTGAACGAATAACGGAGAATGCGGCGGCGCTGTGTTCTCCGGTTTTTTATGCCCATTTAAGCCCCAAAAAGAGTATATTTTTGATAAGGAGAAAAGATTTATGAGCAAGTATATTTTCACATCCGAGTCCGTCACCGAAGGACATCCCGACAAGGTAGCCGACAAGATCTCCGATGCCATCCTCGATGCGTATCTGACGAAAGATCCGACCGCAAGAACTGCTGCCGAGACCGTCATCAAGAACAACACTGTCATTCTCGCCGGTGAGATCAATTCCTCCGCCGAGATCGACACCGAGCAGATCGTCCGCGACACCATCAACGCTATCGGCTATGACCACGAGGCACTGGGCTTTGACGGACATTCCGCGAAGATCATCAACCTTCTCGATCGCCAGTCACCGGATATTGCTCAGGGAGTTGACTCCGCGCTCGAAGTCCGTGAGGAGCAGGGCGACGAGATCGGTGCCGGCGAAAACGCCGGAGCTTCTCCCCCTCCCCATTTCGCTGGCGCATCGTCTGGCGTATCGTCTGACCGAGGTACGCAAGAACGGCACGCTCCCCTATCTCCGTCCGGACGGCAAGACACAGGTTTCTGTCATTTACGAGGATGGCAAGGCAGTCGGCATTGACACTGTGCTGATTTCCTCCCAGCATGACGAGGAGGTTTCGCAGGAGCAGCTCCGCGAGGATCTGATCGAGTATGTCATCCGCCCGGTCATTCCGGAGAACTGGCTGAACAAGGATGTGCGAATTCTCGTGAACCCTACCGGACGCTTCGTCATCGGCGGACCTGTCGGCGACAGCGGTCTGACCGGACGCAAGATCATCGTGGACACCTACGGCGGTGCGGCGCATCACGGCGGGGGCGCATTTTCCGGCAAGGACTCGACGAAGGTTGACCGTTCTGCGGCATATGCGGCTCGCTGGGCTGCCAAGAATATCGTGGCTGCGGGGCTGGCAGAACGCGCCGAAATCCAGCTTGCGTATGCCATCGGCGTGGCAGCTCCGGTGTCCATCTATGTGAACACCTTTGGCACGGGCGTGATTCCGGACGAGGAAATCCAGAAGGCGGTTTCGGAAGTATTCGATTTCACGCCGGGCGGCATCATCCGTTCGCTTGACCTGAGAAAGCCGGTATTCTCTGCGACTGCTGCATACGGTCACTTCGGCAGACCGGATGCCGATTTCACATGGGAGCGCACCGACAAGGCGGAGGAGCTCCGCAAGGCTGTGAGTGTTGCTGTCGAGGCATAATCACACACAAATATCTGAGCCTGTTCCGGAGGGAGCAGGCTCGTTTTGTGATATCCGGTTCTCAGAAAATCTGATAGCCAGTTCTCAGAAAAGCACATAACTCTCACTTTTTTCGATAATCAGCACTCACAAACCAGTATTGGACAAATGGTAAAGCCTGTGGTATAATACTTACATAGACCGGGATACCGGCTAAAAGAAACAATAAGGAGAGATTTATGATGAAACAGAAAACAAGAAAGAAAGCTGCACTCTGGTTCGCGACACTCCTGACAGCAACCACACTGACTGGCTGCGCCGGGAAGCCCTCGGATGCCGCTGTCACTGAAACACCGGCTGCAAACACGGCTTCCCAGACAGAGGGCAAAGCGGAATCCAAGCCCGCAGAAAAGAAGCATTTCAGCATTGGCTATCTGCCGTCCACCGGACATCTGCTGTACTTTGTCGCCAAGGAGGAAGGATTCTTTGAAGCAGAGGGACTGGATGCCGAATTGCAGCTGTTCGACAGTAATAACAATATGCTCAGTTCACTGGAATCCGGCAAACTTGATGCCGGCGCTCTGGGCAGCACAGAGGTCGT
>ONEQ01000295.1 GCA_900316885.1 uncultured Eubacteriales bacterium
GAAAGAACGGCGCGACACACAATGCCGGACCGAAGCCCTACCCGGAAACGTGGGATCTGACCGGAGGCAAAATCGAGAAAATGTCCTTCGGGGAATTTTCCGGTACGCTGTACTTCCATCTGGAGAAATGCGGTCAGGTGCGCAATGAGACAACCTACTCCAACGGGAGGCTGTATACCGAAAGCCTGAAACGCCCGGAATTTAGCATCGACGCCAACGGCGCCCCGCAGGTTCTCATCATGCATACACATACAACCGAGTGCTTTGAGCCCTATGAGCGCGACGCCTACGATGCATCCTTCAACTACCGCACGACGGACAGCGACCTGAACATGTGCCGCGTCGGGGATGCGATCGCCGCAGAGCTGGAGGCAGCCGGGATCGGTGTCATCCACGATACGACCATCCACGATTATCCGTCCTATAACGGCTCCTACGAGCGCAGCCGGAAAACCGTCAATGCGCAGCTCAAGGCGCATCCGTCCATCAAGGTCGTGCTCGATATTCATCGCGACGCCATCGGCGGAAACGGCGTCATCCAGCAGCCGACCGTGCGCATCGACGGGAAGAAATCCGCGCAGGTGATGATTATCTCCGGCTGCGATGACGGAACGATGGGCATGCCGGACTGTCTGAAAAACTTCCGGTTTGCGTCGCTCCTGCAGCAGCAGATGGAGGGGGACTATCCAGGACTGACCCGCCCGATCCTGTTCGATTACCGCAAATACAATCAGGATCTGACCACCGGGAGCCTGCTGATCGAGGTCGGCACGCACGGCAACACGCTGGAGCAGGCAGTGTACGCCGGCGAGCTGATAGGAAAATCCCTGTCCCGTGCGCTGCTGACATTGAGGTGATCGTATGCGGAAAAAACTCCGTCTGCTGCTGATGGGCATATCTCTGCACATCCTGCTCAGCGGCTTTCTGCTGGGACTGCTCCGGGTCTGCCAGAGCGGATATGACCATACGCACAGTATCCCGGTCGAGCCGGCAAGTCTCCGAATCAGCGGAGATACCGCGGTGCTCTCCCTGCTCACACAATCCGTCGAGCTGCCGGTACCCGAAAATACCCCGGAAAGCCGGCTGCTCTGCTTTGCACTCACCGATCAGCATGTCAGAATCTGGGCGTTGCTTCTGGAACAATTCACAAAACAGTCATAAATCATTCACAGAATATTTATAGAAATCCTATTGCAAAACTGTCCCATTTCTGGTATAATATAAAAGGTGTCTCAAAGCACCGATGTGCCTGTAGTTTAGTTGGATAAAACAGAGGACTCCGACTCCTCAGAGCGCAAGTTCGAGTCTTGTCAGGCACATTACGGGATGTGGCTCAGTTTGGTAGAGCGCCTGCTTTGGGAGCAGGATGCCGCAGGTTCGAATCCTGTCATCCCGATTGCAGAAACCCGCTTCACGATGTGAAGCGGGTTTTTTATTCCTTTGCTCCGTCCGGATCTGACTTTGTATCCTGCCTGCACCATGCTTCGTAAAGCCGGCACATGGCTTTGCGTGTAAGCTCCATGCGCCGTTCCCGTTCTGCATCCGGGAGCTCCGGCCGGCAAACGGTAAGCTCCACACCATCCGGCGAGAGTGCATGGATCGTCTTCCATCCTTGATCTGGCTGCATTGTACCACCTCCGCTGTACTATATGGAACGCAGGACTGTCCCTATGACCGGTATTTCCGGGCAATTTACCTGCATATAGTCAGACGGAGGTGATCGCATGGAGCTGATGTATCTGCGCAAATCCCGTGCGGACGGGGAGCATGAGAGCGTAGAGGCTGTCTTGCAGCGGCACGAGCAGATCTTGCAGGAATTTGCGCTGAACACCTACGGGCATACAATCGGGGAAACGCACATTTTCCGCGAGGTTGTCTCCGGGGAGACGATCCAGGCAAGACCGGCAATGTGCCGTCTGCTGGAGCTGCTCCAGACCCGGAGCATCGATGCGGTTCTGGTCGTGGATCCGCAGCGTCTGAGCAGGGGAGATCTGCGGGACTGCGGAACGGTCATCCGCGCCTTCCGGTATACCGGGACGTGCGTGGCAACACCGCAGAAAATCTATGATCTTGCCGATAAATTCGACCGGAAATTCCTCGAAATGGAGCTGATGCGCGGCAATGATTACCTGGAATACGTCAAGGAGATCATGCTGCGCGGCCGGATCGCATCGGTACGGGAAGGGAACTATATCGGCTCCGTCCCGCCGTTCGGGTATGACAAGATCCGTGTCGGGAAAAGCTACACGCTGACCGAAAATGCCGAATCCGATGCCGTCCGGCTGATCTTCGCGCTCTATGTACAGGAGCAGCTCGGATACACAGAAATTTGCAGCCGGCTGGATGCACTGGGCATCAAGCCGCGGAAAAAGCCGTACTGGGTTCCGTCCAGCATCCGGGAAATCCTGCAAAATCCTGTGTATATCGGAAAGATCCGCTGGAACTGGCGCAAAACGATCAAGCAATACCGGGACGGCGAGATT
>ONEQ01000294.1 GCA_900316885.1 uncultured Eubacteriales bacterium
CCGATCACCGCATTCATGGAAAAGGCAGAGGGTGATGATATTCTGTTTCAGGCGATTATGGATGCGGTGCAGCAGAAACAGCAGATCACCAGAACTGTGCCCTATTTCCGGGAGGGTGAGATGCTGTATTTCCGCATAAAGACCGATCCTCTTCGCAGTGAAGAGATTCAGAATGGCATGGTCGTACAGATCACGGACATTACAGTTGCGACGATGTTGTTTATTGCCAACAAACGCCTTGCCAATCAGGTGCTGAACCTTATGAACTCGTTTGTAGAGGTCATGGTTACAGCTGTCGAAGAAAAATCGGCATACAATGCCAATCACACCAAGAGCATGGTACGGTATGCAGATAGATACCTGAACTGGCTTGCAGACAAGGGTGAGCTGACGGAGCATACCTCTGAAAACACCGCGCCGTTTCTCATGAGTGTATGGCTGCATGATATTGGCAAGCTGCTTGTGCCGCCGGAGATCATGGACAAGCCGACACGTCTTGGCAATACACTGAAGGATGTACAGCACAGAGCAGAGACTGCGAAGCTGATGCTGCGGATCGAAATGCTCTCCCATCCGCAAAGCGAAGCCGAGGCACTTGCCCGGATCAGGAAGATCGAGCAGGCAGAAGCACTGATCCTTTCCGCGAATACAGCGGGTTTTCTGGAGGAGACTGTGATTGAACGTCTCCGGGATGCAGCGTGTGTCCCATGTATGGCAGCAGACGGAAGTATCCGTTCTTTGCTGGGCGAGGACGAGCTTGCCTGTATTACCGTGCAGCGCGGCACACTGACGGCTGAGGAACGGAGCATTATTGAATCCCATGTCAGCTATACAGCCAAGCTCCTCTCAAAGGTCGAGTTCCGGGGAGATTACAAGCCGGTTCCGAAATGGGCATCGTGTCATCACGAGCTGCTTGACGGTTCCGGATATCCGGAGCACCTGAAAGGAGAATCCATTCCATGGGAAACAAGACTGCTCACCATTCTCGACGTCTACGATGCGCTGACGGCGGAGGACAGACCGTATAAGCCACCGATGCCGCCCGAAAAAGCATTTTCCATCCTGCGTGATATGGCGCAGAACGGAAAACTGGACGGAGAGATACTGCAAAGCTTTTATGAAAGCGGAGCCTGGAAGATCCGCAAGGATGACACAGAACAAATTTAAACAAGAGGTGAAATACTATGGCAAGACAAGACTATATCGCCGCGAAAAAGCTCGGTGATGCAACAGTACGTTTTTGTATGAAACAGGGGATCACCCCCTATCCGCCGGTTCTGGATGCATTTGAAGCGATCAAGGATACGGCAGGAGAAGTGCGGCTCGGACTGCTTGAGCTTCCGCTCAGCCGTATCCGTGGCAACAAGGAGATGGGGCGCAACAATGCCTTTGCGGCTGATTTTATGCCGATCCTTGGGATAAGCTCTGAGTTTGGCTTAAAATGGGCAGCCCTGTATGACTCCTATGTGAACGAGGGTATCCGTGATGCAATTCTTGTATATGAATACCTGAACCAATACTATGTGCAGGAGGGGAATAAGCGTGTTTCTGTTTCCAAATACGGCGGAAGCGAGTTTATTCTTGCCGATGTGATCCGCATCCTGCCCAAACGTGACGATACCAAGGAAAGTCAGCTGTATTACGAGTATCTGGAATTCTACAAATCGACCAAAAATCACTACATTGTATTCTCAGAGCTTGGCGAATACCAGAAGCTTGCAGGGCTGCTCGGACAAGAGCTTGGTGAGAAATGGTCCGAGGAGGTTTGCAAGGATCTGAAGGCAGCCTTTTTCAGCTTTTGCAAGAAATGTGAGAATGTTCTCAAGGATGACAGTAAGATCACCATGAGCGATGCGTTCCTGATCTACATCTCCATTTTCCCGATGAAGTCGCTGCTGTCCGATACCAAGGATCAGATCATGAAGAATATCCGTCTGGCACGGCGGGAGCTGCTCATGAGCTTCAATATCGAACAGATCGACTTTGTCGGTGAAGCTCCGGAGGCGGCGGAGCAGAAGGGGCTGCTCAGTCTGTTCTCTCCGGCAGTGAAATATACCGCCGCTTCGCCTCTCCATGCCGCCTTTATCTATGATACGGATGTAGAATCCTCCCGCTGGATCAACAGTCATGAAGCAGGGCGTCTCTATGTGGATGAGATGACGAGCGACAATGTGAAGACATCCTGCTATATCGCTGAGGATTCCATGACAGATGCGCTGGAGCGAGCCCTCCGCGATAAGAACGAACTGATCTTTGTTGTGACGCCCGGTAAGGAGGATGAGGTGCTGCGGACAGCCGTCAAGCGTCCGGATGTCAGATTCTTCACCTGCGGTGCCGGAATATCCAGCGCTTCTATCCGGAGTTATCACGGAAAGCTCTATGAAGCGGCGTTCCTGATGGGCGTATACTGCGGAAATCTGATGCTGCAACCCGGCGGGAGCCAGCCGCACCGTATCGGCTATGTGGCAAGGACATTCGAGCATACGGCAACCGTCAATGCGTTTGCAGTCGGTGTTTC
>ONEQ01000289.1 GCA_900316885.1 uncultured Eubacteriales bacterium
GGTGTCAGGTGCTGCTCCAAGGTCACCGATGGATCGGTGCTTCTTGTCGTCAAGCGTGGAATCCCCGCTGCCGGCGAAAAGGCTGGCTCGGAACGCCTTCTTGTCCTTGACATCGACGGAAATATCCGGCGAGGAGTAGGAAGGTGCATTGCCGGTTCCGAAGGGAACGGTTGCAAACTGGAACAGGCGGGAATAGTTTGCCGTATCGGCATCAAGCTTGTAGCGCATGGAGAATGTAAATCCATGCTTGTACCCGTTTTCAAAGAGCTTCGGCAGTTCGAGCCAGCCGCTGCCGAACCCGTTTCCGTTGAGTTCGAGCACATCGGAATCGATCGTAGTGTCATGTACAATGGCTGCTGCGCCGCCGCGCAGGAGCGCGGCATCCTTTTCGCTTCCCTGGCTGTTGACAACGGTTTTGGCAGCCGCATTTGTCGGTACAACCGGCACGGCAGAAACCGCCATTGCTGCGGTCAGAACTGCTGCGGTAAGCTTTGAGGTGGAGAATCCATGCATATTTAAGACCTTCTTTCATTATGAGGTGGATAAAGTTAGCCTATCAACTTTAGTATAAACGATTTTGGTTGTAATTACAACCGATTTATTGAAGAATTGGTGGATAAAATATATTCAATACTACATGGTAAACCTGAAAAGTGGTAAAATGTCAATGATTGGCAAACAGATCATCCGGATACAAAAAACCCCGGAGCATGCACTCCGGGGTTTTGCTTAATCGAGCTCAAAGGCTCCTGTATAGAGTTTGTAATACTGACCCTTCTGGGCGATGAGCTGGTCATGATTGCCGCGCTCGATGATACGTCCCTGGTCAAGCACCATGATGACATCCGAATTACGTACCGTCGAAAGACGATGCGCAATGACGAATACCGTGCGTCCTTCCATCAGCTTATCCATGCCTGCCGCGACGATCGCCTCGGTTCGGGTATCGATCGAGGATGTCGCCTCATCAAGGATCATGACCGGCGGATCCGCAACTGCCGCACGCGCAATGGCGATGAGCTGGCGCTGTCCTTGCGAGAGATTCGCGCCGTTACCGGAAAGCTCGGTGTTGTACCCCTGCGGGAGACGTGTGATGAAATCGTCCGCACCTGCGAGCTTTGCCGCCGCGATGCATTCCTCATCGGTGGCATCCAGCTTACCGTAGCGGATATTGTCCATAACCGTGCCGGTAAACAGGTTGGTTTCCTGGAGAACGATACCGAGCGAACGGCGCAGATCGGATTTCAGGATCTTGTTGATGTTGATGCCGTCGTAGCGAATCTTGCCGTCTGCAATATCATAGAAGCGGTTGATGAGGTTGGTGATGGTCGTTTTTCCTGCACCGGTCGAGCCGACGAATGCGACCTTCTGACCGGGTTTCGCAAAGACAGAAACGTCATGTAGGACTGTTTTCTCCGGCACATAACCGAAATCCACATGATCGAGCAGCACATCGCCCTTGAGCTCCGTGTAGGTGACGGTACCTTCTGCCTGATGCGGATGCTTCCAAGCCCAGTGACCGGTGTGACGGTCTGTCTCGGTAATCGTTCCGTCCGGTGCGACCTCGGCATTGACAAGGCGCACATAGCCGTCATCCGGCTCCGGCTCGGCATCCATGACCGAGAAGATACGCTCTGCTCCAGCCAGCGCCATAACGACCGCATTGATCTGCTGTGCGACCTGGTTCACATTACCCGTGAACTGCTTGGTCATGTTCAGGAATGCCACTACGATAGACACATCCAGCAGCCCTGTGAACAGGGGATCTTTTGCCGCCATGACCGCGCTGTAGATGCCGGGGTTCTTCACGCCTGCCAGCACGAGCAGACCGCCCGTTACCGCAAGGAGTACATAGAGGATATTGCCGATATTCATGACAACCGGCGCAAGAGTGTTAGCATAGGCATTTGCCTTATAGGCATCACTGCAGAGCTCCTCATTCAGCTGATCGAACTCCGACTGTGCCTTGGCTTCATGGTTGAAGACCTTGATGACCTTCTGACCGTTCATCATTTCCTGCACGAAGCCTTCGACCTTGCCGACGGATTCCTGCTGGCGGATGAAGTATTTTGCCGAACCGCCGCCCATTTTGCCGGATGCGAACATAATCGCAATGACACCGATTACCGTAAAGAGCGTGAGCCAGATGCTGTAATAGAACATGATGCAGAACACAACGACGACTACGGTTCCTGCACGCAGGAGCGTGGGGAGAGCCTGCGAAATGAGCTGACGCAGGGCATCAATATCATTGGTGTAGGTACTCATAATATCGCCGTGCTTGTGGGTATCAAAGTAGCGTAGGGGGAGATTTTCCATCTTCTCGAACATGCTCTGGCGCATCTTATTCAGGAAGCCCTGTGTAATGAATGCCATGAGCTGGGTGAACAGTGTCACAGCGAGAATGGAGACAACATAGAGGACAACGAGCGTAACCATTTTCGGAATGAGCTGTTCCTTGGCAAAATCCCATGTCCATGCCTTATCCTGCGCATCAGTAATGAGCTTGATGACCTGCTGGATATACATATCCGTTAAGGAGAAAAAGGCCTA
>ONEQ01000286.1 GCA_900316885.1 uncultured Eubacteriales bacterium
CACGGCTCCCGACCTGTTCGGGCTGGATAAGCTGCCGAAGGAAGTGACGGAGGAACGAATGCAGGGGAAGCTCATCACCGAGATTGAAGAAATGGTGGAAGAAGAAATGCACAAGCCGCCGGACTGGAAGATCAACATGCAGCTGATTGAATTGTTCGAGAAATCAGGAAAATATGATATGCATGACGTTCATTATGTGATGATGCCGGACGGTTCCATGAACTGCACTGCCGACCCGAATCATGTAATTCATGTGCAGGGGGAGGACATGATCGGCAACAGCAAAGCGACATTGTTCTGCGGAAAGTTCGTGAGATGGGAGACAAAGTGTGCGCCGATGCAGGAGATACTTGACTTTGTGTATCAGAGATTGGTTTGCGATTATCAGCGCCATAAGTCGCTCTGGGACAAGGATAGAGTGCTGCAATGGGGTGCATCTCCCGCAACAGGCAGCCAGAAACGGTATCTGAATTCACTTGTAAAAAGGCATTATCGCACAGATATTCCGGTCAATGAACTGAGCAAATATGAAGCCAGTATTCTGATCGGACAGCTTGAGGGGGGAACGACATGAACATGAGCGAAGATGTAGCAGGTGCAACGGTGCAGCTCACGCTGAAAGCGGTGGAAACCGGTTCGCACTTGCTCGAAAAGGGTGTTGACCTGATCGGGCGGCTGCTGCAAATTCTGGCGAACAAACAGCGCGAAAAGCAAGCAAAACCGGTGAAAAGCACTGATCTGACAGAGATCAAACCCGGCGCGGTCAGCATGAAATCGCTGGTGAATAGCTGCCGTGCTTCCGGTGATGCGGTCTGCACGTCCGATCAGAGCGTCACCAAGCAGGATATGAAGTTTATCACGCAGAAAGCCCGTGAATACGGCATTCCGGTGTCATTCACCGGAACGAAGGGCAAAGATTCGATTTTTGCGAGCGTCCGCAAAAGTGATGCCGAGGTTTTCAAAAATATCTGCACAGAACTGATGCGTGGAAAGATCGAGGAGCGCCCGCAGGAACTTGGCAATTTTAAGGTGCAGGCGTGGGAGATCCCGTTTATCACAGCGGAATTAAACCAGCACGACCTGTCAGCGCAGTTCGGTCAGACGCGGGACGGCGAATACTTCTGTCTGTTTGAGAAAGCGGACGAAAAGGCAATTAAAATTGCCCGCGATGAATTTGTTCGGAAATGTGGAGAGATCGAAAAGGAAACCATGCTTGACCGCGATGAGAACGGATTTTTCACGATCAAGGACATCCGTACCGGGAAAGAAATTTCTTTTGATGAGGTTCCGTCACGCGCAGAATTGTCCGAAAGGATTCAGTCGGAATTTGGCTATGAACCGAGAAAAGCAGACATTTTGTGCGCAAAATTCGGGCAGGAGCAGTTGCAGGATGCTGACCGAATGGCATATTTCAGCGACGATCCGCAGCGGGCTTTCTCGCGGATTGATGCCAATATTTCCGTTGCCGATGAGAACATTCTGGCAAAGCCCTATGCCTGCTGGCGTGTCACGCCGAAAACGGACGATACACCGGCGCTTGTTTTTCAGAATGATGCCGGGGATTTCTGTGTCCTGCATCCAGAGCGCATGACCGCAAAACAGATCACCGAGGAATTGCAGAAACGGCTTCACATCGAGGATACTGGTACTCTGGATGCGCTGACGGATAAGGCGCAGAAGATCACGGATAGCTATGCGGCACAGGAGCTTTCTGAGCTTCATACCGACTTTACAAAAGAACAATTTGATCTGAAAAATCCAGATGTTGCGGCGAATATGCGCCGAACCGATGCGGATGGTCATGTATATACCAAGTCGGTACCGGTCAGCAGCGTTCACAACAAGATTAATCGCACGGATAAAACGCACTTTAACGTGGAGGTCAGTGCGCTTCACATCGAGCAGGATGAGGAAGGAACGGACTACCGGAACACCGAAACACGGCAGCTTTCGCTTTCTCTTTCTGACAAGAAAAAGGCTTTGGCAGAATTGAAAAACACCTATGAAACGCAGGGCGTTCTGCCGTATATCGCCGATAAAATGGCAAAAGCTGTATTCGCACAGGCAAAGGCGCAGCCGCCGGAACGTGCTGTTCTGGTAGAAGAAGTCCGTGAGCAGGATATGACTGTCATGTATGACGGAACGCTGGCACAGATTTCGCTTGCAAACCGGCAGGATGCAGTTACTGAGATCAAAAATGCCTTTGGCGTGCCGGATGCAATTTCGGAACAGGCGGTGTCCCGTGCGGAGCAATACCAAAAGGACACGCCAACCAGAACCGAAGAAGATGCGCGGCAGAATGTTGAAGCCGTGCAGTCCGGGGAAACAAATTTCGCCAAGGCGCTCAACCGCATGACCGATCGCGATCTGGTGAAACAGGACAACATGATCGTGTGCAGTGCCGCAAATCCACGGAATTTCATCAAGGTCAAGGGCAGGCATAACAAGAAGCGAACCGTCCATGATTACGAGGTCTTCCGGGACGGTGTACAGCAGCGTGCGGCACCGATGTTCGGCACTAACGGCGTTTTCACGGATGAGTATTCCAAAAATGAAGCCGGAAAAGCGCAGCGCGTATACCGCCAAACAGGATATGCTGGAGAAAAGCGGGTTTGATTCCGATCATGTGCTTGTTTTTGACAACGAATTCGATTTTGCACAGTATCAGGCAGACAGGGCGATTCTGGAGCGCGGCATCGGCGGCGATAAGCCTGAGCTTGTCAAGCCCAAATTGCCGGAGAATCCTGTTCCCGAAAAACTGCCTGATGTTTCCGTACCGAGGAGTGTTCGATAATGGCTAAGGCTCCCGGACCGAAAAAGCTCACCCTGTCGGATTGTGCCATTTATGGCATGCTGCTCGTGCTGCTTGTGATTGCCTGTGCGTTTATCGGAACGGCGATGGACTGCACCATCGGTGCGGATGGTTCGCCCGATCTGACACGCATTAGTGAGGGCATGAACAAGGTCATTGCCAATCCTGATCTCATTATGACCGCGCTTGCAAACCGGCAGAGTTACGCACTCAAAACGGTTTTCTTCGGCGTGATGGGTGTCGGGCTGTATGTGCTGTACAAGTATTCCGAGGGCAAAAAGCGGCTGCACCGGCAGGGCGT
>ONEQ01000282.1 GCA_900316885.1 uncultured Eubacteriales bacterium
CCGGCGATCCATGTGGAATTGCCGAAAGAAGAGAAATATGAGCGTGACCAGTGGACGGAGGATGAGGTCAAGCAAGCGATTCAGCTTTGTGAAGATCCGGAGCTCCGCCTGATGATGCAGCTCATGTATTCCTGCACGCTCCGTACCGGCGAACTGCTGGGATTGGAGTGGAAACACCTGCATATCCGACAAAAGGACGGTGAAGCCCCCTATCTGGAAGTTAGACAGGAGCTTGCGCGGCTTGATAAACAGGATATCGAGGACACGAAAACTGTGATTTACCGCATGTTCCCCGCCGTGACCGGCATGGAAACCAAAACGGTTCTCGTCCTGAAAAAGCCGAAAACGGACAAGAGCATCCGTTCGATCTACCTTTCGCCCACGCTTGCCAAGTTGCTTGTAGCTCGCCATGAGGAGCAGCTGCAATCCGACGCGCGGAAACTTGATGTCTATGAGGACTACAACCTTGTATTCTGCCAGGAAAACGGCAGACCGATCACCGGTGAGATGGTCAACAAGCGCTGGCAGAAGTTCCTGAAACGGCACAATCTCCGCAAAGTCGCATTCTACAGCCTGCGTCATTCCGGTGCAACGGCAAAGCTGCGGGCATCGCATGACATCAAAGCAGTGCAGGGAGACATGGGACACAGTTCCACGGATATGCTCATGAACACTTATGCAGCAATAGTCGATGAGGAACGTCAGAAGCTTGCAGCACACATGGAAGAAAGTCTGTTTGCCTCTGACGATTCCCCGGAAGAGCATGACGATGTGTAACAGGACTGCAAATGCTACAGCAGACCACACGGAACAGGCGGACATGTTGGCGCGTGTTGGCGCACGAGCCATTTCCGACCGACAGAACGTCTATTTTGTTGGCGCGGATTTCTAACCGCCTGACGGTTTCCGAGTTAGCGCGCCAACAAGGCATACGCTCACACATCCGTCATACAGCAACAGCGAAAACACGCAAAAACCGCGTATTTTCGCTGTTGTAAAGCGTCCCGGACTGGAATCGAACCAGCGGCAGCCCGCTTAGGAGGCGGATCCTCTATCCTACTGAGGTACCGGGACATATTCAATTTGAAGCAGATCAGGCATACGCTCGCGCGGTTGTTTAGGAGGCGGTCGCTCTATCCAGCTGAGCTACGGAAACATTCTGATTATTATTATACCACACCCTGCCGGAAAAAGCAAGTCTTTTCCGGCTTTAATTGCAAAAACTCCCCCATACGCCGGTATGGGGGAGCAGTTTTTTAGCCCTCGATGATCTCGTCGTGATGTGCCTGGAGGGACTTCACGCCGAAATGCTTGTTCTCCTTGATCGCACGGATGCCCTCAGCAGATGCCTTGGCTGCTGCCATGGTCGTGATATACGGGATTCTGTGCTTGATCGCTGCCTTGCGGATATAGCTGTCATCGTGACGGCTCTCCTTGCCGATCGGGGTGTTCACAATGAGCTGGATCTCGTTGTTCGCGATGCAGTCACCGACGTGCGGTCTGCCACCCTCGTACATCTTGAACACACGCTCGCACGGGATGCCCTCTGCCTGGAGAAGCTTGAAGCACTTGTGTGTTGCCAAAATGCGGAAGCCCAGCTCGTGGAATGCCTTTGCCAGCTCCGGCAGTTCAGGCTTATCGCGCTCGCATACCGACAGCAGAACCGTACCCTCGGATGGAAGTCTCGTCTGGGTTGCCTCCTCTGCCTTGTAGTATGCCTCGCCAAAGCTCTCGGAAATGCCCAGCACCTCGCCGGTGGAACGCATTTCCGGTCCGAGCAGCGGGTCTACCTCCGGGAACATGTTGAACGGGAATACCGCTTCCTTGACGCCGTAGTGCTTGATGATCTTGTCCTTCAGCGTCGGCACCGGCGACGGATTGCCGGTCAGCGGTGCGGTGATGATCTGCGTTGCGATCTGCACCATGTTGATGCTGCATACCTTCGATACCAGCGGCACGGTTCTCGATGCACGCGGATTCGCCTCGAGCACGTAAACCGTATCGCCCTCGATCGCGTACTGCATGTTCATCAGACCGCGGACGCCCATCTCAACCGCAATGCGCTTGGTGTAGTCCTTGATGGTTGCCACCTGTGCATCGGTCAGATTCTTGGACGGCAGGATGCATGCGGAGTCACCGGAGTGTACGCCGGCAAGCTCGATATGCTCCATAACCGCCGGTACAAAGCAGTTGTCGCCGTCGGAAATTGCGTCTGCCTCGCACTCGGTTGCATGGTTCAGGAAACGGTCAATCAGGATCGGGCGATCCGGTGTCACGCCGACTGCCGCGCTCATATACACGCGCATCATCTCGTCATCATGCACGATCTCCATGCCGCGTCCGCCGAGCACATAGGACGGGCGAACCATAACCGGATAACCGATCTTGTTCGCGATCTCCAGCGCCTCATCGACGTTGACAGCCATGCCAGCCTCCGGCATCGGGATGTTCAGCTTCTCCATCATGGCGCGGAAATGGTCTCTGTCCTCTGCGAGGTCGATTGTCTCCGGGGAGGTGCCGAGGATGTTGACGCCGTACTTCTTCAGGTCGTTGGCGAGGTTCAGCGGGGTCTGACCGCCGAACTGCGCGATGACACCGACCGGCTTTTCCTT
>ONEQ01000281.1 GCA_900316885.1 uncultured Eubacteriales bacterium
GCTCCTTGCCCTCTTTGGTGGAGATGCCGCCGATGCCGCCGTTCTGCTGCATGGGAGTGAAGCGTTCATCGAGGGAATGTACATACGCAGCGTAGCTGGTGCCCCACATATTGACCATGCCGCCCGCGGTGATGGAGTCACCGTAAAAGATCCAGCTATCGTGATTGCCCTTTGATGCATCGTGAATGTCGAAATTGAGCTTGATGCCCTTTTCTGCATCGGTGATGCGCATACGGATCCAGTTGGCGCCGTCCATATCCACCAGATGTGAGCGCGTAGAAAGTGTGTTGTCGGTGACCGTGACCACGGGTTCCCATCCGTCTGCGGGACAGCTCCCGCCCGGGGCGTCATTGATTTCGATGGTATAGTCAGTCGGCTCACTGTCTACAGTGACGTAGTTTCCTACGCGGTCAAACGAACTTCCGTTGTACCAGACTGCAAGAACCGTCTGACGCTGCGCAGCCGGAACACAGGAAAGGTCGTAGGCAAGCGTGTCGGGCGCGTTTGATTCCCACGCCGTATAGTAGACATCATCATTGGCAGAGCCTGCTTTGCCGGAATCTGCGAAGGCAGGTACGTTCCTGCTGATGACAGGATTCGCGGCAAATCCGCCGCTGACAGACGAGACCACGTCCGCAGCGTATGCGCCTTCCACAGTCAGGATGTCAGGAAATGACCGCCCACTGCTGCCTTCGGCCGTGACTACGTTTTCGCCTGTGAACAGCGGTGCAGCGGTCAGTACAGCTGTAAGCAGAAACGTGATCGCGTTTTTCATAGCATCGTCCTCCCATTTGACAGACAGCATTCTATTCGCTTTCCTGTATCTATTATACCATATGATCCGCATTATGCCTATCGCTTTTTGTGTGCAGTTTATGATATTATATTTCCACACGACAGCACGCTATGTGATTCTGTGTCGAAAATTGCGCGGATGCAGGATACATGAATGCATACAGCAACGGAGCGCATATGTTGCTTCTCCTGTTTCTCATTTGGAATGTGAATTCCGGTACGCTGTCGGGGTCATGCCGCAGCTCCGCCTGAACTGCTTTGTGAAATAGACATATGTCGAATATCCGCAGAGTGCGGCGATCTCTGTCACGCTTTTATCGGTATCTTTCAGCAGGGACTTCGCCATTTCCATACGAAGCCCGATCACGGTCTCGATGATTCCTGTTCCGAAAAACTGTTTGTACGCCTTTTGCAGATGCCCGCGGCTGATGTGGAGTTCATCGGCAATGTCTTCTACACGCCACTCCTGCTCAGGATGTGAACGAATGTCCGCCTGCAATTCGCAGAGACGGTCAAACAGGTGGTTGGTGCCGCGCTTTTTCATCGGCGCGTAGGTGAACTGCACACGGAGCATCGCCTGCTGAAGCAATTCGTCCAGTGCATGCGGCTGGTCATTTTCAGCGGATCCGATACTGAACGCGAGACGGTGCCGGTCGCTGCTGCGCTTGCAGGCATCATACAGGATCAGCGCAAGATCATGCCGGTCTGTCAGTATCGCAAAGCTGCCCTGCGTGATGCTGCAGCAGATATCGCCGTCCTGCAGCTCCCGCCGAATCACATCGGACAGATCGCGGATCCTGCGCTGCAGCTCCTCCTGAGAAAGCTGGCAGTACAGCAGCTTGAAGTCAGTGATCTCAAGATAAAGGATCAGCCCCTCACGGACAAGGCTGTGACTTGCCTTCACAGAATAAAGGGTCGGAAATCCCGTGACAGGGTTTATCTGATAATTGTGTATCGCATGAACGCCTGACTGCTGTCTGGCATACAGTGTCAGCAGGATGTCTGCTGCGCCCATGAAGCGGACAAAAGTCTCATCGTAGGAACACGGTGTTTTGCCGAAAGAAAGCGCCGCATACCCGAAGCAGACATCCTCGCTGTGCAGCGGTGCGATATAGTACGCGCACGGAGGTCGGGAGCTGTCGTCGAAAAACGGCAGAATGTCCCGCGCCGGGAATGTGCTTTCGGTCATGTCGATCGTACCCGTGCAGTGACGTTGTACGGAAAGATGCATCATTCCGTCCGCCGAGATCGATCGCAGTGGTGAACCGTTGTTTACGTACTGCATGAAGGCATCCGTGAGGCAGACCGCAAAATGCTGCATCCGGTAGAAATAGAATGCCTGGCACGCGATCTTACGAAGCAATTCCCCGAACCTGGTTGTCTGTATGAGATCCATGATCATGTCCTCATGTTCAAAGCCCTGCGTGAACTGCTCCCGCACCTGACGGATGCGGCGATCTCTGCAGTTTTCCGGCGCGAGGCTGCGGCAGCCGCAGGTCATTCCGAGGTGAAACCCCTCGCTTCGGTCGCGGACGAGTGTCGGGATCTTTCCGGTGATCGTCCGGTAAAGCCGCCGGAACGCATCCACGCCCAGCTGAAAATTTGCCCGTTTGTAGCTCGTGATACGGCTGTCAGCGCCAAAATCGGTGAATCCGCAGTCGAATCCCGCAACGGCAATGTCCTCCGGGACACGCAGACCGCCTGCTGTCAGCGTCTCGATCAGATACTTCGCGGAAACATCATTCCCGCAGACGACGGCATCCGGCTTTGCGAGCTTTCCGTTCAGGATATCCTCAGCCATCTGTACGGCAGCATCCTTCCAGTAATCACCGTAG
>ONEQ01000321.1 GCA_900316885.1 uncultured Eubacteriales bacterium
TGACGGAGCATTACGATTATTTCTCCCTTCCGCTGTTTGTACGTGAGAACTCCATCATCCCAATTGGGCGCGATCGAATGAGGCCTGATTACGAGTATACGGATGGCCTGGCCTTGCATGTATTCATGCTGAAGAATCACGCGGAGACAGCTGTCTATGATGTGAACGGGAACCTTGCGCTGAAAACACAGGCTGTCGTCAATAACGAAACGGTCACGATCAACCTCGAAGGTGAATATACCAATCTGACAATCTGCATGAGGAACATCCATCGTGTTGGGAACGTTTATGGCGCAGCGTGTGACGACACTGAGCTAGGCACAGTTCTGCGTGTCACCAGCAACACAGTGACATTCTGCTATTGACCATATACCACACTCCGAGCGTATCTGGCGTATACGATGAAGTACGTCATGGTTTTCATCGGATCTGCACCGCATCTGATCCTCCCGCCGCTTCTTTGCTTTCCTGTGCCGTCACGCACCGAACGCCGCCATGATCGCCTCTTCTGTAAGCTCCGTCCATAAATATCGTTTCTTCCCGGCAGGAATTGAGACAATGCCGTCTTTAGCGGCGATGGTCTGGACCGGACCGTCTAAAGCCTCGCACAGTGATATGGCCGCCCCGCCGGTTTTAAGGGCAAGTGTCGTTTCACCCAGCTCGTTCCAGTACATCACGAGCTTACCAGCCGCTCGGTCGACGATCCATGCGGAGATATCCTTCGGCGCATCGATTCTGCGGCATTCAGCCAACTCATATGCGCCGGATTCATTGATCAGAAGCGTAAACTCCTTATCCGGATCCTTCAGCGCTTCCTTTTGCCCATCGGTGAGCCAGTTTGTTTTGCGCACGTCCTCCCAGCGCCGCATGACCTCCATGATGTCGTCAAAGCGTGGATGCTGTTTGAAAAGGCTGAGGTTGGCCATCATGGTGCAGGGGCAATCCCACGCAGCGGCATGAGACGTACCGTATTCGTACATGTCCGGCTGAATGCCGTTATCTTCATCTCTTGGCGCCCAGAAGCCCCACCAGCCGAAGTCAAGGCGCGTGAAATCCTGTTTCATGCGGGGCGCTTCCTGCATTGGATGACGGGCGATCATGGCCTTGAATATTTTCGGTGGGAAAATATCAAAGGCATTGCCGCCGCTCTGGAAATGCCAGCTGAAATGTGCCTTTGCGGCGCCTTCTGTAAACAGAGGCGCAGTTCCAAAACGCTGATAAACGCGCCACTGGGCCAGAGGCACATAGTGCTCATAGGGGGCGTTGGTTCCCTCTGAGCCGTCCATATAGCAGAACATGAAGCCCGCATCGTAAATGTCCTTCAGCTTCAGCGCGATCTCGTCCTGAAGGGATGTTTTCTGATTGATATAACAGCTTGTCGCGCCGTATTCGGACACATCCAGAACGCCGCCTCGCTGTCCCATATCGTGCTTTTCGGGGATCGTCCCCTTCAGGCCGCGGACAATGCCGACAAAGCAACGCCTTTCGCTGTCCACACCGCTGTATCCGATCAGCTCGCTGCCAAACTGGAGGATGCGGACATTCTCCTGCTTCGGCGCATAGGATGGATCCTCCTCGACAAACAATTCGCTGTCGCCATCTGCAAGGGGTTTTGACAGTGTATAGTATTCCTTGAGTCCCAGCCGATGATCGGCTTTGGGCGTCACATACCGACTTTCTAGGCCGATGTGCGTCTGCAGGAAGTGGACGCCTGGCGTAATGCCCGCCGCCTTGATCCTGTCCAGCATTTTGACCAGATCGTCGCGCCCGTTGGGATATTTGTCATTATAATCGTAATTGCCGCACAGAGAATAATGCTTCTCGCAGAACATGGCCGTATAATAAATCAGCATCAGCGAGAAGCCGCCCTTTTTCGCCATGGCGATATGCTCATCCACGTCTGCGGGAGAAATACTGCTCGTCCAGTAAACCGAACGGTTGATGATCGGGCTTCTGCGGCTGACGACGCCCCTGGGCAGGCCGAAGTCCTTTTCCATCGCGTCAACGGCATCCATAAAGTCCTTTGTCGGCGACGCGATCAGGGCGGCTTCGCCTCCGACCAGCCTGATTTCCCGATTCAGATCGGCGTAAAGGAGCCGGAAATCGCCCCGGTCCTCACTGTCGATCAGCGCGTCAGGCGATGTGGCCAGCACGTTCACAACG
>ONEQ01000280.1 GCA_900316885.1 uncultured Eubacteriales bacterium
AGCACACCATGATCCCCGACGTCATCGACAAGGTGACCGAGATCACCGGCAAAGCGCAGTCCGGCAAGAAAAACGCGGACTGATCCGAAAAAAGGCTGTTATCCCGGTGATATTTCGCAATGGAAGATAAAATCAGACTGCAGAAATTCCTCGCAGACGCGGGCGTAGCGTCCCGCCGGAAAGCGGAGGAACTGATCGCCGCGGGAAAAGTGCGCGTAAACGGCGAGATCGCCGGAATCGGCGCAAAGGTCGATCCGGCAAAGGATACGGTCGCCGTGGGAGGCAAAAAGATCCGGCGCGAAACACGGTTTGTTTACTATATGCTGAACAAGCCGCGCGGTTACGTTACCACCATGAGCGACGAAAAAGACCGCAAGTGCGTGGCCGAGCTGCTGAAAGGTATTGACGCACGCGTATATCCCGTCGGTCGGCTGGATCGCGATTCCGAGGGGCTACTGCTCGTTACGAACGACGGCGAATTTGCCAACGCGATGATGCATCCTTCCCGCCATATCCGTAAGGTGTACCGGGTGAGCGTGCGTCCCGCCGTTACCGACGATCAGATCACGGTGATCCCCGTATCCAAGGTGACCTATGGTTTCGCATCCGGCGGTTCCGATTTTCCGTCTAAATCAAACGCCGAGCTTTTCGGCGGCGGAGGCGGCGCCGGTATCACCATCAATCCCGTTGCGTTCCTTGTGCTGAAGAACGGCGAGGTCACCCTCAAGCATATCACCGCGAACGATAACGCCGCCGAGCGCATCGTGAACGATGGGTTCCGGCTGGTCATCACCGTGGATAACGGCATTTCTGCCATCGAGGAAGCGCGGCATATCCGCGAGCTCGGCATGGAGCTGGTTGTCACCGATCACCACCAGCCCGGATCGGAGCTTCCCGATGCCATTGCCGTTGTGGATGCGCACCGCGAAGATAACTACTCCCCTTTCCGGCTTTACTGCGGTGCTGGAATTGCACTGCTGCTTGTGGCTGCAATGAATGAGGACGATGTCGGCATGGCGCTCGAACAGTTCGGCGACCTTGCCGCCGTTGCAACAATCGGTGACGTCGTTGCCCTGACGGGAGAAAACCGCTACCTCGTGCAGATCGGGCTCGATTATCTGGAAAATACCGAACGCCCCGGACTGCGGGCGCTGCGAGAGATCAGCGGTCTGGACAAGAAGAAGCTGACTGCCGCGAGCATCGCATTCGGCATCACACCCCGCATCAATGCGGCGGGCAGACTGGCATCCCCGAGACTTGCGGTTGAGCTGCTGCTCTGTGAGAATCCGGCACGTGCAAGGACGATTGCAGAGGAGATTAACCGCCTCAACACCGAACGCAAGGCGCAGGGGGAACAGATCTATCAGGAGGTTCGTGCGGAAATGGCACGGGAGCCGCATCGGCTGCATGAGCGCGTTCTGATCTTCTCCGGCAACAACTGGAATCCGGGCATCATCGGCATTGTCGCGGCACGCTTGCAGGAAGCCTACGGCAAGCCCTGCTTTGTCATCAGTGTTCAGGACGGCATGGGACACGGCTCGGCTCGCAGCTTCGGAGAATTTTCCGTATTTGACTGCCTGAGCGCCTGCGACGATCTGCTGGTGAAGTTCGGCGGGCATCCGGGTGCGGGCGGATTCACTGTTCCTGCTGACCGGATTTCTGCCTTTGAGAAGCGCGTTGCGGAATATGCAGCAAAGACGCACCCGACCATGCCGGTCATGGAGCTGCGTTCCGTCTGTGCGCTGGAGCGCAGTCTGCTCACGGTTGATGCAGTTCGTTCGCTTTCGCAGCTCGAGCCGTTCGGCGCGGAGAATCCCGAGCCCCTGTTTGTTGCCCAAAACGCCCGTATCCTGGACATCCGTCCGGTCGGTGAGGGTGCCCACACCAGACTCACCGTGGAGATCGACGGGCTGACCTGTACCGCCATGCTGTTCCGAAAACCGCCCGCAGCGACAGGCTTGCAGCCGGGGGACATCGTGCATATGATGGTACAGGTATCCGTCAATACCTGGAACGGACAGGAGAGCATCACGCTGAACGTGCAGGATTACCGCGCATCTGGCATCAGCCAGAGCCGGATGCTTGCCGCGATGAGCGCTTATGATGCCTACCGGCGCGGCGAGCAGCTTTCGCCGGCGTATTACAGCGCCATCGTGCCGAGCCGCGAGGAGTGTATTCAGGTTTACAATACCGTTACCCCGCAGGGCATCAGCATCGACCGGCTTGCCATGCAGGTCTTTATGAAGAAGATCAACTATTGCAAATGCCGCATCTGTCTCGATATTTTTGCGGAGCTGGGACTGATGGCGATCGAGGACGGCGAAACCAGAGTGATCCGGCTTCCGGCGAAGAAGGTGGATCTGCAAAGCTCCGAAATCCTGAAAACGATCACCGCACTTGCAAAGGAGGGCGCTTAACATGGCTGAGGACAGAGTCGTAACCATAGATATGCTTGTCCAGAAAATTCTGGACATGGATAAGCAGTATGATCTGAGCAAGATCATTTCTGCGTATGAATTTGCCGCAAAGGCGCACGAGGGGCAGCTTCGCTCCTCCGGGCAGCCGTACATCATCCATCCGCTGTCTGTAGCGGAGATTCTGCTGGATCTCGGTATGGACACGGATACCGTCTGTGCCGCACTGCTCCATGATGTGGTG
>ONEQ01000279.1 GCA_900316885.1 uncultured Eubacteriales bacterium
GAGCTCGTCATCCGGCAGATAGGGCATCACAATCACGGGCGGGAAGCTCTCCACCTCGGACAATGCCTCCAATGCTGCATCAAAGGACATGCGCGTCGCACTCTGCTTTTTGAACAGGGCATGGTACCCTTTGGGCGTGTTATCGATGAGCCGGAAGCTCTTGCCGCCCTCGTCGCGCTCGAATTTAAAGCATACCCGTTCCCAGCGCTCTGACAGGGACTTCACGGCATCCTCAAACTCCGCCGCGTTCGTAACAATGCGATATTCCGGGATTTTCAGCTCCGGACAGTCCGCAAACTGCGCATAGGCTTCCGTCTTTCGGTTCAGGGGCAAAATCCGATCATACGGATCAACCATCACCTTGACGCCGAGCGTCTCAAACTCTTCAATATGCCGGCTGATTGCCAGAAACCGGCGGCGCGGCAGGAACACGTCAATCGCATGCTCCTTGCAGAAGGTCAGACAATACTGCACATAGGCTTCCTCGTCAAGCGAAGGCTCGGTATAGAATTCATTGCAGACTGCGCGGTAGGTGGGGTATTCCCGTTCATTTGTGCCGATGATGCAGAAATCCGGGTCATCCCGTTTGATGAGCGAAATGATATTATATGCTGTACTGAACCAATGATTCATCCAGATGCGTGTCATGTGTCACCTCAGTTATTTTTTGAGTTTTCCGGTCGGTCCGATGTCCATCACAACCTGGCTGCCCTGATAGCCGATACGGTGCTCCGAGCCCGGACGGCTGTACATTTCCAGTGCGGCAACCTCCATGGTATGCGATTCGCCGAACAGGATCTCGCCAAAGCAGAGCGTGTAGCTGTCGCCCTTGGCACTGGTATCCGCGGCAGGGATCTCGATCACCTGATTGCCGTTGATAATGCGCACATAGACGCCATATTCGCGGAAGGAACCGTACCCATTCTCTAGCGCTGAATAGGAGCTGACGGCAACCGACGCAATATCGGGATGCCACTGAATTTCGATGTGCTCAAGCTCACCGGGATTCTTCACGTCACCGCCGTGCCGCACGGCACCCTCAATCGTAGAAAGCCGCTCATCCGCGTTTGCAGCACCGACATAGACCAACTGCCCGTTACGGTAGCGTACAAGTGCCTTCAGATCATAGTCCTTGCGGGGCGCCGTCCAGCCACATTCAATGCGGATCGGGGACTGATCCTGCTTCTTCGTCAGAGAAACCTTCTGTCCCTTTTTCAGGGAGATCTTCTCTGCCTTCTGCGGTGCAGGCGCTGCCGGCTGTACAGGCGGAGGTGCTGTGGGCTGAGCCGGAGCCGACTGTGCGGGCGCTTCACCTGCGACCTCACCGCCGTAGCTCTTGAGCAGAGCATCCAGTCCGCCGTCAAAGCCTCTGGCAACGACTGCCACGCGCCAGACGCCCTTGCGGTAGATCTCAAGCCCGATGATCGCCTTTTCCTTCTGAAAATCGCCGCCGGTCAGTGCAAGCTCCATCACAGTCTGACCATTCTGGATCAGCTCGATGCGATGGGACTGGATCTCTCCCATCGTACCGGCGCCGTCAATGCTGACCGTAAATACCAGCTTTGCGATACTCTCAGGGAGCAGGGAAAGCTGGATCTGATACTCCGCTGTGTTTCCCTGTGCGTTGTAATGTATTTCCTGTCCGGGAGTGACCGGCTGGTTATAGAATACCATGTAACGGTCATCAGACAGCTTATCGGCTGCATCAACACCGAAACAGCAGGTATCATAAACAGCACTTCCCAGCGTCGTAATACGAACAGTCAGCGGCTGTTCGGGAGACAAATAGTCCTCCAGCTTGCCGCGAAATCCTCGCTCCATTTTCATGCTTATCCCTCCCGATTATGATTCCGTCTGTACATTATAGCGGCGCAGAAGCTCCGACAGCCCCTCATTGAAGCCGCGTGCCACCACGGCAATGCGCCATTCCTTCGTATAGTACAGCTCAATCCCGATGATAACCTTTTCATCCCCGAAATCGGCGCCCTCAAGTCCGACTTCGAGCCGGACCTCATCATTCTGGACAATCTGAATCCGATGCGCCTTGACATCGTGCATCGTCCCCTCACCGTCGATGCTGATCGCAAATGCCAGCTTTGCAATTCGTCCGGGGAGCTTTTTGAGCTGCACCTCATAGATCGCTTCACTGTGATCTGTCGAATAGACAATTTCACCACCAGGCGACCTGAGCTGATTATAGAAGATCACATACTCATCATCGGAAATCTTATCCTCTGCGTCCAAGCCGAAACAGAACGTATCATAGACTGCCCCGCCACTTGTCGTGATCTTCACCTGTATCGGGCAGGATGTATTCAGATAGTCAGCCAGCCTGCCTCGGAATCCACGTTCCATTTCCATGTTGTTTCCCCTTCCGGCGTCTACATGAAAACAGCAGAGCGAAATCACCTCCCACTCTGCCGTACATGCGTCAGATCTGCTCAAAAGTAACGTCTTGCCAGCATATCCACACTGTCATCTGTCGTTGCTTGTCCGATCGCATTGAATTTCCATGCACCGTTATGACGGTACAGTTCGCCAAAGATCATCGCTGTCATGTTGTCGTAATTCTCGGAGAGATTATATCTGCAAAGCTCTTTTCCGTTATCGTCGCAAATGCGGATGAATGCGTTCCGAATCATGCCGAAATGCTGCTTTCTTGCCTTCGCCATACCGTCACCGGCACCGGTAAGATTATCTCCCATATGGCGCACACAATCTGTATTGTGCTTCAGATTGCCGAAATAGACAACATCGGACTTGTTGACGATCCTGCCGTTCTGGCATACAAATGCCGATGCATCACAGTCAATCGCCTCGGGTGCCGCAGAGAACAACGAGGACAAAAACCCCTTCCGATCAGGCTGCACCTCATCCCAACCAAGTCCAACCATGACATGATTCAGACTGCCGCCGGTTTCTTTCCGGAGCTCGACCTTCTGACCTTTTACAAGATTGACCGACATTGTATCGCCTCCTCTTTTTTTGATGAAGGGGGATCCGGAGATCCCCCGATGGACTCAGACGTTAACGCCGAAATTCTGGCAGAGCGCGTACAGACCGCCCTGGAAGCCGCTGCCGATTGCATTGAACTTCCACTCGCCGTTGTGACGATAGAGCTCACCGACAACAATCGCCGTCTCAATGGAGAAGTCCTCACCGAGGTCATAGCGGATCAGCTCTGTGCCGTTGGTTGCATCCATGATGTGGATGTAGGCATTGGAAACCTGACCGAAGTTCTGGTGGCGTGCCTCTGCCTCGTAAATAGTAACACTGAAATCGATCTTGCTGACATTTGCCGGAACAAGGCTCAGATCCACCTTGAGCACCTCATCATCGCCGTCGCCGGAGCCGGTGGTATTATCGCCGGAATGCTCTACGGCACCGGAGCTGTGCTTTGTGTTGCTGTAGAAGATAAAATCAGCATCGGACGAAACCTTGCCGTTATCGCCACAGAGGAATGCAGATGCGTCCAGATCGAAATCGGAACCGCCGTCATACTTGTTCGTGTCCCAGCCAAGACCTACGATGAGCTTGGAAAGACCCGGATTACCCTTAGTGAGATCGACCTTCTGACCCTTGGAAAGATTTACTGGCATAATAATTACCTCCTGAAAGTGAATTTATGATAACAGGCTTTACCTGTTACTGGCTTAGTTCTGGGGCTTCGGCATATGATAATGCTTGTTGAAATCATCCTTGATCGCCTGGAGACGCTTTTGATCCTCAATACGCTGGTTGTGCGCATTCTGCTGGATGGATCTGGTCTCGTCGATACCGCTCATGATGGTCTGCCAGCTCTTTTCGAGCGTCTCGACCTTGATGGAGCTGCCCTCCGTGAGCATTGCGGCGTGCTTGCCGATCTCAACAGAATTCTGTGCATTCTTCAGCAGCATCTCGTTGGTCTTTTCATCCAGCGCTGCCATGGACTCCGCCTGGATCTTCTGACGCTTGAGCATGATTGCCTGCGCAAGTGCCTGCTTGAATACCGGCAGGGTGACGATAAATGCGGAATTGATCTTGCGGACGAGGTTCATGTTGGTGAACTCCATCATCTTGATCATCGGGATGGACTGCATTGCGACACTCTCAGCAGTACGCAGATCCTGTGTACGCTGCTCGAGCATCATCAGCGCCTGGTTCAGGGATGTGATCTCGAACTGAATTGACTGATCGCCCGTCGTTTCCATATCCTGCGTGCGCTGCTGGATATATGCCTCGATCTCGCGGCAGCCCTGCTCACCGGCGAGACCCAGCAGCGGCTGCACGATCTGGTCAAGGTCCACGTCCTCGCCCATGGTATGGTACTTGGCAAGAATCTTGTCGAGCTCCTTACGCGCATTGTTGAACAGTTTCTTGAAAAAGCCGGGATCCTCTTCCTTAATCTCGTTGATATCGAACTGACTCATGATCTTCGCCAGATCGGCGAGCATTCCGCTGGAAGCGTCAAGCTGGGTCATATTCATGCTGTTGAGCACCACATCGGATGCCTTGGAAATCTCCTCGGCTGCCTCCGCACCAAATGTCACGATCGACTCAAGATTATTGACCTCGATCTTACTTGCCAGTGCATCGACCTCGGGAGAACCAACCAGAGCATTCATCTGCTCTCTGTCGGCAACAATATCATACTTGACAGGCTCCTCGATGACCTCAGGTGTCATCGGAGCTGTGGCAGCTTCCTGTACAGGCAGGGCCGGTACTGCCTTGCTGAAATCAATTCCCATAATTCCTTACCTCACTTACAATATTTTTCACGCAGCTTCCGGCGTTTTTCTTCCGAAAGCGGCGGATGCAGCGGTATTTTCAGATCATACATGTATTCACCGATCTGATGCTCGAGAACAAAACTGCGGTTCAGGTACTGTTCAAAGCACTGGTAGCCCGTCGGAACAAAGAACAGTACGTCGAATCCCAGCAGACTCATGAACGAAAAATAGATCGTATCCTCTACTGAAAGCATTGTTTCCTTCGTCTGGACGTAGATAATCTTGGGATTCTGCTTCGTGAAATCGAACTTCTGAATCA
>ONEQ01000278.1 GCA_900316885.1 uncultured Eubacteriales bacterium
TTTACAACGGCGGAGATACATACGGGAATCAGCTTTACCGGCTGGACTGTGAAAACGGGACAGCCGAATACATGGAAAACGCCGTTCCGGGCGATGCGGATTTTTTCATGACAGGATACGGTGATTATGAACTGTATTACAGCACAGGCAACGGCATTTATGGCATGAGATCTGACCAGACGTCTGTGATGATCGTGGATTTCCAGAATTCCGATCTGCCGGATTTTGTCTATGATTTCTACCCCTTGCGTGATGGGTCTTTTATCGTCAATTACAGAGATGATAATGCCAATTTAAGCAAGCCCTATCTTCTCAAGCCCCGTTCTGCGGAGGAGATCGCCAACACGAAGATCATTTCCCTTGCCGGTGTCAACATCAACCGCACGCTGTTGCAGGAGGTTTGTGCCTATAACAAATCCCAGAACGAATACCGCATCGTCATCAAGGATTACGGCAAAGAATGGGCAGAAACCGAGGCTCCGCCGGAGGTTCAGGAAACAATCAGAATGGCATATCAGCAGTGGTTTAATGCCGATGTGGACTATTCGCAGGCAGTCGAGAACTTCAAGAATGATCTGCTTGACGGAACGGTTCCGGACATCATCTGCATGGATGATCTGCCCTATACGCTTCTTTCCAACAAGGGGATTTTAGCCGATCTGATGCCGCTTCTGAACGCGGACGAGCGCTTTGACGAAAGCCTGTATCTGCCGAACATCCTGAACGGTCTGAAACGCGGCGACAAGCTGGAGCAGATCGGCTTTGCGTTCACGGTGGATACGATCGCCGCCAAGACGGAATTTGTGGGTGAAAAGCAAGGGCGCACGCCGGATGAATACATGGAAATGCTCCAAAACCGACCGGACGACATGGAAATTTTCCCGCTGGCAAGCCGCGAACAGCTTCTGGAATGGTATCTGATTGACAGCCAGCGTTCGTTCATTAACAAGGGGAGCATGACCTGTTCGTTTGATTCGCCCGCCTTTATCCAATTGCTGGAGCTTGTCAATTCGCTGCCGAGTCAGGATGAAGGACCTTCACAGGGCGATAAGGAATACTATGAGCGTTTGGAATTTGGCTATAACTACGCCGATAATCACACGCTGCTGTGTTCGGTGAACATCAATATGCCGATCGAGTATCATGACACGCATTATTCGACCTTCCGGAAAGCGGACATCACGCTCGTCGGCTATCCCGAATCTGCCGGCGGAAACGGCGGTATGTATCAGATGGATTACACGATTGCACTGAACTCGAAAAGCCTGTATCAGACGCCGGTCATGGATTTCATTCTGACAGAGCTGGGCAAAAAACGGCAGAGCAAGATCTGTCTGGAAGCATGGCAGCATTGCAGTCTGCCGATCATGCGCGAACCGTTGGAAAATGCGATTCTAGCGGCTACCCGCGGGGTACATTCCAACGGCAATATGAACGAGCAGGAAATGGCGGTGCTCAAGGACTACATCGAAAACGTGAGGATGTACCGCGACCTTGACCCGAATATCTCAGCGATCATCCGGGAGGAAGCCGGGAAATATTTCGCCCTCGACTGCACGGCGGAGAGCGCCGCAAAGTCAATTCAGGGCAGGGTCAGCCTGTATCTTTCGGAGCAGGGATAAAACGAAAATCAGCAGTAAACGTGGGGTTTACTGCTGATTTTTCTGGAATAATGAAGAAAACAGGTGTATCCCGAATCTTATCCTTCCTGCAACCTTTCTGTAATTGACTGGTGTGTCGATTCGTGATAGAATGAAACTAAGGAAAATAGTCCCATAGGGGGTGAGATTATGACAGATTCCCGGCAAAAGCTATTCCGTTCCAAGGATCCGTTTGACCTGACGGGAACGGAAACACTCTTTGTACGTGCTATGCGTGAGAACACGGCGTATCATATCGCGCACTGTCCGGAATACCGGAAAATTGCCGAATCCAAAGGCTTTTCCCCTGAACAGGTGCAGGAAATCTCCGATATTGAGAAGATTCCGGTTCTGCCGACTGTCCTGTTCAAGCGGCACCGCCTGTATTCCATGCCGGAGCACCGCATGGCAGTCAAAGCCACCTCACACGGAACCGGCGGGAAATTCAGCCGCATCGGTCTGGACTGGGGGAGCATTGCGGCGGGCTTTCCAATGGTGCTGCGCATGACAAAATACCGGAAACTTCTGTCAATGCGCCCCGTCAATTATATCATTCTTGGTTACAAACCCCATCGCGGCAATGACATGGCAGTCATGAAAACTGCCTATGGTTCAACGTTTTTAGCCCCTGCTCTGCATCGCACCTATGCCCTGCAATTTCAAAGCGGCAGCTATGTCCCCGATCTGGAGGGCGTGCTGCGGGCACTCCTGCGCTATGCGAAGCAGCGGCATCCTGTGCGGTTCATGGGCTTTCCGTCGTATACATGGTTTCTCCTGCAAATGCTGGAGCAGCGCAACATCCGCGTCACACTGCCGCCCGGTTCGCTTGTGATGCTCGGCGGCTGGAAGCAATTCTACCGGGAGCAGGTCAAAAAAGAGACGCTCTACCGGCTGATACGGGAGCGTCTTGGCGTGGAGGAATCGCATATTGTGGAGTTTTTCGGGGCGGTGGAGCATCCGATCCTATATGCGGACTGTCCGGCGCATCACTTTCACATACCGGTCTACAGCCGCGTTATCATCCGCGATGTCCGCACGCTTGC
>ONEQ01000276.1 GCA_900316885.1 uncultured Eubacteriales bacterium
ATGCCATTGCCTATGAGATGATCGACAACGGTGCGAAGCTGAATCTGGTGCATGTCACCACGGACGATGCAGGCATCAAGGTCGAGTTCGGGTATCAGGAATAACAGAAAAGCTGCGTAACAGGGCGTTACGCAGCTTTTTTCGTCCGAGGTGCAGCCCGCAATGCAGGCTGGGGGTGCAGGGGGCACACTGCCTTACTGCCAGAATACGACCATTTCCTCGACCGCATTGTACAGCTCGGGGCAGTGGCGCATCAGGTTGCCGTCCGGGATTTCCAGCATCAGGAGTGCTCCCAGAATCGTCGTCGCCACCAGTGCCATGCAGGTCAGGAAGTAGCGGTAGCGGTTTTTCTCCGGCTTTTCGTGATAGGTCAGAATCGTGACAGCACTGCAAACCAGCAGGAGCGGCGCAATATCATACAGATACCGCTGGTTGACACCGCCCGCCGAGAAATCCGTCCAAGCCAGAATCAGCGAAACGATCACGCAGATCAGGAGGAAGCTCCTGCGCTGCAGGCGTGTCATGCAGAATCGGGAAATACCCTTGTCGCCCTTCAGCACCGGATACAGGCGCAGCATACCGAGCATAATCATCGGATAGAGCAGCCAGCCGATCGTTCCTTCGAGATAGACAAAGTGCTGGTAGTTGTTCGTCTTGAACCACTGCGGCTCAAAGAACGGGAAGGTCGTGCGCAGCGACGCCGGATTCAGGAAATAGTGAACAAATGCCGGAACAATGTGCGTCAGGCTGAGCTTGTTGGCATGGGGGTCGCTGACCGTGAACTGGTAGGTCGTACCGAAATCCAGCGGCGAACCGAACCGCGCCTGGTTATACCACATCAGCCCCGCAGCGCCCGCAAACAGCGGCACCAGGAATACCGCCGCCTGCCCGATGCGGTAGCCGAGCTTCTGGCGCTTGTCCGCCAGGATGCCGAAGAACATCGGGAGCAGCACCGCCGCATTGACCGCCATGGTCGGACGCGCACCGGCGCAGAGAATCAGGGATGCACCGCTGATGAACAGCATGATGAGACGCGGAACCGGCTTGCGGCACTGACACGCTTGCATACCGGTGAACAGACTCAGTGACAGGAAGCACAGACCCGCCGCCATTGCGAGCTGATAGCGTCCCGCGAGATCCATCATATAGGTCGCACCGCAGCAGAGCGTGACCGCCGGGAAACACAGGATCAGCAGCACCTGGTTGGGATGCGCCTTGAAGCGCCGGATTGCCGTCAGCATCGTCAGGCAGAGGAACAACACGCCCAGAATCGCGTAGAAATTGAGCGCCATAGACTGCGCCGGAATCTGGTGGTGAATCCAGTAGTAGGGGAAGTAGTACGCCACAATCGGCGTGATGCCGAAGTAGCAGTAGTATTTGCCGTTGTGATAGGCGTAGTCCCATTCATAGGAGACACCGCTGCCGTTGCGCTCGGAGGCGTCGTACATGTTGGTCAGCTCCTCCAGCCCCGGATCCGGCTCGATGTCGAGCCATACACGCCCGTGCTGCAGGGCATCAAACACCATTGCAAACGGGTCATTGACGGACGGCGTGCCGTCATAGTCATAGGGCTTGCCGTCCGGTCGGATGAACGGCACGCAGATCGCCATACAGAGGGCAATGGTGATGCCGATGCAGATCACATTGGACAGCTTGCGGCGGTTGTAGCGCAGCTTGTACCACGAGAAGGTGATGATCGCGGTCACGAGCGCCGCAATGAGAAATGCAAGATAGAACCGCACCAGATGGAACTTGAACGGCAGACGGTTCGCCGCACGGATCCAGCGGAGTGTCACCGGCTGGTGCATCTCGGTGATGCGGATCGTCAGGCAATGTGCCTTTCCGTAGGGCTGGAAGCTGAGGTGGCAGTCGTGTGTTTTGCCGATCTGACGCTTTTCCTGCACGACAACATCCCGCTTGCTGAAATTGTCGTCCGTCATTTCCAGCGTAATGCGGAACGGCATGTTGTTTTCACCGACCTCCTGCTGCAGCGGCAGGATCAGGCAGCGGGCGTATTCCGGGACATCCTCCATGATGAGCACTGTGTCGCCGCGGATGACGAGATTGCCGTCTTCCATCTCAGCGTCGCCGGAAAAGTGAAAATCCTCCGGCAGAAAGGTCTTGGATAATTCCTGATCCGTCACGCTCTTGCCGTTGCAGATCAGGATCTCCGACACGAGCAGTGCGAGCGACGCGATCATAATGCGCCGGAAAAACAGATAGAGCTTTTCTGTTTTGTGCTGTTTGCCGGGTACAATGACAATGTTGAGCAGCAGCGATACCGGAAATACCGCCAGAAAGGGGATATGCCCGTCCGAGCCTGCCATGAAGCCCCGGAGCAGGAGCAGAATCGTGCAGAGCGCACTGTACTGCGTGATGAGCAGTATTACAGAACGCTTCCAGAACGTCGGACTGGTCTGATTGCGGTAGACTGCATAGAGGACGGCAGCGATAAAGCTGACCGCAGGGGCGAAAAACATGAAACATCTCTCCTTATCTAATTCCCATGCACTGTGTGTGCAGAATATTCAGGCTTGCGTCCGGTTCTCCAGATACGACCGCAGCGCATCGCGCAGATACAGATAGCGCTCATGCTTTTCGGTTCTGGAAAAATGGATCTCGCGAAGCTGCTCGGGATTCTCCGAGTAGTCGAGCACCTCATCCCCGAACTGTTCGCTGGTCAGGTCAAACACGCAGTCCCCGACCACATTGTAGCAGTGATAATTCCCGCCTGG
>ONEQ01000275.1 GCA_900316885.1 uncultured Eubacteriales bacterium
GAAAAACAAGCGGATTCAAAAAGAGCTAAAAACCACAAGCGGATTTTGAATCCGTCACGTCTGCCAATTCCATCACACCGGCATAGTTGTTAAATTTTTGTAAACAAGCACACAAGACAAAAAGTCCGTTACTGCAACCGAAAAGAATGAGAAAACAATCAAATTTGGTAGAAAACTTCTGAACCCTACGAGAAAAAGTACAAGACTTTTTCTACCAAATGAGAAGTGCAATAGTGTTGAAACGTCGGAATGACGTAGATTTCAAGAAAATCGTGGTAGATTTGGAATTCACTCAGCCAAAAAAGTTTGAGTGGATGTTGAGTCCGTCACGTCTGCCAATTCCATCACACCGGCTTATTCATAACAAATCTATTATACCATATCCGGCGTATATTGTCAAGCATTTTTTCTGAATCATCCGGCTTTTTTAGCAAAATGTCAATCCATACCAACGTGAATATTGCCGCCGTTATAGCTTCCGCCGCGCTCCGAAGGCTGCACAATGACAGTCACTGCGCGGTTTCCGCTCCACTCAAACATATAGGATTCGCCCGAGGACTGTCCGATGAACGTTTTCCAGTTCATGTCCGCCTTGATTTCCGGGTCACAGCTGCTGTTTGCCATCCAGCAAATGACCGCATCCGGATCCACACAAAGCGTTGTTCCTGTGGTGACGTTGCTCAGCGCGATCGGGTTGCCGTCGCAAAGTACTGCAACAAAGGCATTATTTCCGTTACCGGTAAGCGTTGTGGTCGCGAGTCCCTTCTGTGAGAAAATACCCACACCAATAAAACGCACACCATATTTGCAGTCGCTCGAAAATGCCAGCAGATTCTCTGACTCCACGGAAATCATCTCTCCGTAGGCAAGCTGGTACACGACAACATGCTGACCGTGGTTTGCATAATAGGTGATGGAATCCCCGTTCAGGGTCACCTTCATGAGCGGCATATTTTCGCCGGTCGCACGGCGCATCAGCGAACCGAGAATCGCCTGACCAAGGTTTTCCTCCGGCCCGAGCAGTACCTTCTCGAAACGATAATTAATTCCGCCCGGCACTTTCACCCGCGATGAATGCACCGGCTTTGGTATAGATCGTGTCAGTGCCCTGACAGGTGACACGCAGGGTCAGCTCGTTCACTGTTTCAAATGTTACCATAACCAATCCCCCTCTTTATTCGATGGCTACCCCGTAGATCGCGCACTGTCCGGCTAAATCCTGCTGGACGCCGTTGCCTACGGGATTGAATTTCCATGCACCATTATGCAGATACAGCTCACCGATTGTCATGGACGTGACATTCGCGTAAAGCTCCTCCATCCTGTAGCTCAGCAGCACGCGCCCGGTTTGCGTGTCCATGATCCGTACATAGGGATCACAGATCATACTGAAATTCAGATGCTGCGCAAATGCCTCGTTGATGGTCAGTACAAAAATGACCTTACGAATCCGCTGATCGAGCTTTGTCAGATCAATCATGATGTTTTCACGATCAGTACTCCCCTGCCGGAACATCGTGCTCCCGTCAGGGCTGGTATCCTGCCCATAGAATACAAACCAGTCATCTCCGGGAACCTTGCCCGTTTCTGTCACCAAAAACGCAGATGCATCGATATCGCACCGGCTGTCGCGCACATTCCAGCCAAAGCCGAACGTCAGGTGACGGACACCGGATTCCAGCGCCGCCTTCTGCCCTTTTTGCAGCAAATTCGAGAGCTGTGGGATCGTCATATCCTTTATGTACGGAACACTTGCCTGCTGAACCGGCTGCGGAGCAGGCTGATGAAATGCCTGTGGTGCCGTCTGCGCAGCGAATTGATGCATCGGCTGCGGTACAGGCTGGGGTTTTGGTACCGGAACAGCCCGGAAATTGACAGTATTCACCGTTTGACTGGAATAGGCAGGACGCACCAGATCCGTACGGTTCTGCAAGCTGCTCTGTGTGTATGCGCTTGTCACCTTCTGTGGGATGTCTATACTCACAATTCGTCACCTCCGTTTCAGATATCGGATAACTGCCGGATGATGCCGCAAACCTTGTAATTCCCGAGCGGTACGCGGCTAATCTCGCACGGGACGTTCTTTTCTGCCGCAAGCTGGCGGATATGCATCAGCTCCAGCGCATCACTATAGGTTTCGTTCATCAGCACCTTCCACGGGATCCGGCGCAGTAACACACGCGTAGCTTCACCAATGCCGGGCTTGATGAAATTGATATCGCTGATCCCGTATTCGGCAGCAATTTGCCGGACTGCCTCTCTGCCGCAGATGCTGGAATAGGGTTCGGTTTCGGAGGTACAGGAGAAATCGAAGTATTGCCCGACCGTTTCCAGAAATTCATTAGAGAGGTCATGCTCCTCCAGCTCCGCATAGTATGCGGCTCCATGGAAATCGTGCTCACCGATGATATCACTGCGCAGGAAGGTACGGCTGATAAGTCCTGTCACCGTCGCATTCAGGCAGGAGGACGGAATCAGAATATCCTCATGCGTGCCGCAGAGCTCTGTCAATCCCGCAGGATCGGAAACAACACCCAGCTCCGCATCCAATTGCGGATAATCGCACAGCGCATCTCGAAGCTGTCCGAGAATGGCACCCTTGCCGATCCAGCCGTCGATGAACTGCACATCCTTCGCATCATGGCGGGCAAGGATGTAGTCCACCGCATTCTTATCGATGCCGCGTCCGCGGATGATCGAGATGGCATAGTGCTTCACATCCGCACCGTATTTTCCCAGAAGATAGCGGCGCAGCAGAATGCCGATCGGGAGTCCTGCACGTGCAAGGGATACGATCACCAGATGCTCACCGCGGTGCTTCCAGAGCTTTTCGGCAAGGATCCCGACTGCATGGGCTGTCGCACGGGAATAGCTGGCAAGCGCGGCACGGTAGGCTGCCATATACTGCTCCGTCGGCGTGTATTCCAGCGGGAGCATCTCACAGTAGTGCGTGCCGTTCTGAATGTAACGTTCCCGGACAGATGCGGGCAGCGGCTCGACCAGACCAGTGATGTCTTTCAGCAGGAGCTCTGCATCCTGCGGCGGATAGCTGCTTCTCATGCGTTCCCCCGTTTCCAGTGAATGAGTGTGATGTGCGTGTTGCCGCAGGATTCAAGCGCACCGGACAGGCTGTCCAGCCCTGCCTGCGAAATCTCCGGCGCATCCGTGACGAGCAGCACCTCATCATATCGCTGGAGATCATAGATAAACGTGCGGCGATCCTCCTCGTAAAAACTGCAAAGCGGAAAACGATGATGCAGTGGATAGCGCGGATTCTCGCTGACGTCTATGGGACTGCGGGTGGTTGCGTGAAAACGCACCGTGTGCCCCTGATCCTCGAGTGCCGCGCCGAGAATCAGACCGGGAAACATGAATTCCTGCGTGCCGAGCACGAGGATATGTTTGTGACCTTGTCCGAGGGGAAGCATCTCCTGCACAAAACGATCGCAGGTATCATTCAGAAGCTCCGCATCCGACGCCCTGCGCTGCTCCCAGTCCGAATGGAATTCCGTCCTGTCTATGCAGATATGCTCCGGGCGGAAAGGCTCTATCAGGTGCGGGGTATACACATACTCCTCAGTTTCGTCGATGCGGTAGCCAAACGGAATCCGTGCGATATAGGTGCAGGCTATCCCCTGTTCTGCAAAGCTGCGGAGATTCTCCTCCGACATGCTGTTGAGCAGCGAAGCGATGCCGAAATGCAGCTCCCGATCCGGGAACTGTTCCCGCAGGACGCGGATTGCCTTTGCAATAGTCTTGCCGGTGGTCACT
>ONEQ01000274.1 GCA_900316885.1 uncultured Eubacteriales bacterium
TCCCATTCCCCGGGTGATTCCGGCGGAGGAATTTTCATTCATCGAAAAGGGACTTGTTCAGCGTGTAAACGCCCTGAATGAGTTCCTTTTTGATATTTATCACGATAAAAAGATCGTGAAGGACGGTATCATTCCGGAGGATTTCATCTACATTTCCAAGGGCTACCTTGCACAGTGCGAGGGCATCACACCGCCGGAGAAGATCTACTCCCACATTTCCGGTATCGATCTGGTACAGGGAAAGGACGGTTCGTGGTACATTCTGGAGGACAACCTCCGTATCCCGTCCGGTGCAAGCTATCCGCTGATCGCACGCGAGCTGACCCGTATTGCATGTCCCGGTGCGTTTGCACAGCACCGCATCACCGACAACCGTAATTATGCAGAACTGCTTCGTGACACGATGGAGAGCGTCAACCGCGGAGGCATCCGTGCGATCCTGACACCCGGCAGATTCAATGCCGCATATTTTGAACATTCGTATCTGGCAGAGCTGACGGATTCTGTTCTGGTACAGAATGACGAGCTGTTCGTCGAGGATAATAAGCTCTACCAGCGCACCTACAACGGCGGAAAGACGCAGATTGGCGTGCTGTACCGGCGCATTTCGGATGAGTATCTTGACCCGCTGACGTTCTATCCAGAATCCGTGATCGGTATTCCGAATCTGATGGAAGCCTACCGTTCCGGCAATCTCGGACTCATCAACGCGCCCGGAAACGGCGTGGCAGATGACAAGGGCATCTACTATTTTGTGCCGAAAATGATCCGGTATTATCTCGGTGAGGAGCCGATTTTGCAGAATGCACCGACCTATCTGCCGTTCTATGACGAGGACCGGAAGTATGTCCTCGAAAAGCTCGATCAGCTTGTCATTAAGGATGTATCGGAGGCAGGCGGCTACGGTGTAGTATTCGGATCTGACCTGACAAAGGAAAAGCTCGCAGAGTTGCGCGATACCATCCTTGCCGAACCCAGACGTTTCATCGCACAGGAGGTCATTGATTTTCTGGATCTGCCGATTCTTGATGAGGGGCAGACCGTCATGCGCAAGGCTGACCTGCGTGCATTTGTATTGTCCGGAAAGGAAACGAAGGTATGGGCATCGGGGCTGACCAGGTTTTCCAGAAATCCGGATTCGTTCGTTGTCAACTCATCACAAGGAGGAGGATTCAAGGACACATGGGTACTATCTCGCTAGAACACAGCAGCCGCCTGTATTGGCTGGGGCGCTACACGGAACGCGCTTTTACAACACTCGGCGCATTGCAGGAGCTGTATGATAAAATGATCGACCACGGCGCAGGCTATACGGATTATCTGACCGCATTCGGTCTGACGGATAAATACGGCAGCAGCTCGGATTTTTTCCGCAGCTTCCTGTATGAGGAAACGAACCGGGATTCCGTTGCCTACAGCCTCGAACGCGCCTATGATAACGGCATCGTCCTGCGTGAGGAGATTTCATCAGAAGCACTGTCTTTCCTTCAAATGGCAAAGGACACGCTGAACAAATCCAGTCATTCCAACAATATCCGGCTGTCGCTCCTGCCGCTGCGTGACACGTTCTACAGCTTCTGGGGCTGCATCATGGATCAGGTGTATGATGAGGAGGCGTGGAATCTGATTTTCTGCGGCAAATCGATGGAGCGCATGATGCTTTCCCTGCGGTTACAGGTACCCTATGCGGACGCTGTACAGGAATTTCAGAAGCTTTGCCGCCGTCTGCGGTTTGCACCGGAGGGAACGCCCTACCGCTGTGATCCGGAGCGTCTGGATAAGCTGACCTATTTCCTGAACAGCGAAGATAACTACATGTCCCATACCGATCAGGCGATTGGTGAACTGGAACGGATTTTCGAGGTGCAGCCATGAAGCAGATACAATTCAGCTATACCACAAAATTGACATTCAATGATGACGTTCACGGGCACAGCTTTGCCCTGCGCATCATTCCGCCGGATTCACCGGTACAGAAGCTTCTGCAATATGATCTGCGCATCACGCCGCTGACACACTGCTGCCTGACAGTTGATGCGTTCGGGAACAATGTGACCATCGGTTATATCAACGAACCACACCGGTATCTGGATTTTACGATCAAGGGTGTGGCAGAGATTGATATTTCAAAGCAGCGAAGAGATTTTCTACCGTGCTACCGCTACCCGTCAGAACTGACAAAGCCGGATAACAGCATTACGTCATTCTTTGAAAAGCACCGCACGGACTGCAAAAGCAGCGATGTACCCTTGCGTGCGGCGTTCTGGTCGGAGCTGCTGTCGGATACCATCCGCTACGAAAAGGGCATCACAAGTCCGCAGACAACTGCCGCCGAGGTATTGGCGGCGGGTGCCGGGGTATGTCAGGATTTTGCACATCTGCTGATTACGCTCCTGCGGCTGGACGGCATCCCGGCGCGGTATATGGCAGGGCTTGCCTACTGCGACGGCGAAACCCATGCATGGGTCGAATACTGGAACACCGACCACTGGGAGGGCATCGACCCGTCCAACAACTGCCCGGTGAATGAAAATTATCTGGTACTTGCGCAGGGACGGGATTTTGCAGACTGCTCCGTGACCCGCGGCGTGATGCTCGGCAATTACACGCAGCAAATGCAGCTCGTCCGTTCTGCACTCAGTTAAGAGGGGAGGTCTTTCCGTTGATCGAAACCGTAGCCAGCACGGCGCTGGCAGTTAACGAACATCTCAACATCCGAAAGCGCCGCATCCGCTCCGGCACCAGCCAGACCCGTCTGAG
>ONEQ01000284.1 GCA_900316885.1 uncultured Eubacteriales bacterium
GATGAAGTCGAAGCCGTTATCTTTCTGGACGGCACATGGCTTGAGAAAAACGATCTCTGGGAATCCTGGACGATCGGCGAATATCCTTCGGAAGCGGATGCGTATGCAGATGCGTTCAGAGGATGGCGTCGGACATGGCTCGGACTTTACAGGCTGTTCCCACCCGCAGAACAAACGGAGGGCACATACGGCAAATCCGTCCTTTCTGCGGAACAGCTCGCGCTCTGGAATCTGACAGAAAACCGCAAATGGAGCGCAGCACTGCTTTCTGAGTTGGCGAATGAGCCGGAGGCAGCCCGCGAACTGCGCAAAATCCTGAAACCGACCGACACGCCGAAGCTTTATTTCTCGACATTGTGTACCTGCGAAGAAGATGTCCGCGAATATCTGGAATTCCAGAAAGCGGATTACGAAGCAGCCGGAGAGCAATTCAGGCTGAATCCCGAAACGGCGGCAAAATCCGAGTGGCAGCAAAGGGGCTGGCAGTATCAGGATTACTATACCAATTCACTGACACCGTTTCTGGAGCAGTGCGGAAATTGCAGGCTGGTGTCCATCGGCGGCGATCATGGATTATTCTTCGTGCAGAAGTCCGGTCAGGTGGCGGATACGATCCTGGATTTCCTTGCGGAAACAACGGAATAGCACAAAGCGGACGGTATTTCTGCCGTCCGCTTGCATTCACAGGGAGAGTATGCTATAATAGAAGCATGGCGGGAGGTGAACACAATGCCGAAAATTCTGCTTATCGAGGACGATGAACAGCTTGCAAGATTCTTGATGCGCTTTTTGAATTCCGAAGGCTATACCACGGATTATGCAAATGGGCAGAAGGAAGCGATGCGCTTATTTGAGGAAAACGCATATGACTGTGTACTGCTCGATATTTCGCTGAAAGACGGCAACGGATATTCTGTCTGTGCAGCAATTAAGGCGCAGAATGATACGCCTGTCATCTTCATTACCGCATCGGCAGACGAAGCCTGTACAGTCGCAGGGTTTGAGATCGGTGCGGATGATTACATCGGAAAGCCGTTCGGCACAAGGGAACTGCTTGCCCGCATGAAAAATGTGATGCGGCGGCATCAGAAATCCTCACCGCTCCTGCACTGCGGCAATGTCACCATCGACCCGATCAAGGGTATTGTACGGAAAAACGGCAGCGAAATCGCAATGTCCGCGCTGGAATACCGCCTACTGCTGGTGTTCTTCTCCAACAAAAATCAAATGTTATCCCGTGACAGACTTGCAGAGGAGCTTTGGTCGCTGACAAAGGAATTTGTATCTGATAATACGTTGAGTGTCTATATCCGCAGACTGCGTGAAAAAATCGAGGATGATCCGCAGGATCCGCATATCATCGTCACGGTCAGAGGACTTGGCTACAAGGCGGTGGACGAATGAGAGACAAAAAGCGCAGGCTCATTCATGTTCTTCTGACCGCCGCTCTGGTGATTCCCTGTCTGTTTTTCAGCATTCCATGTTCAGTAATGGTGGCAGTTGCTTCAACGGTGTTCCTTGTGTTTTATGAAATGCTGTTTGCTCAGCGGCGAAGTAATGTCATGAAGCTGTGCGATGACATTGACCGTATTCTGCGAAGCGATGACATCATCTCATTTGATGAATACAAAGAGGGCGAGTTAAGTGTGCTTTCTGCGGAGATCCATAAAATGACGATACGCCTGCGTGAGCAGAATGCAGAGCTGCAAAACGAAAAGCGATTTGCCAAAGAAGCACTGGAGGATATTTCTCATCAGCTCAGAACGCCGCTGACTTCGGTTATGATGATACTCGGACTGATGCGTTCCTCCGACCTGTCAGACACCGAACGTGTGGAATATCTGCGTGACCTGTATGAGCTGCTGGGTCGCATGAAATGGCTGATTGAAACAATGCTGAGCCTTTCAAGGATCGAAGCGGATGCGGTGAAGCTTGCAAAGGAAACGGTTTCCTGCCGAGAACTGATTGAACATTCCATAGACACCGTGTCTGTGACAGCGGAGCTGAAAGGCGTGGAGATCAGAACAGAAATTGACGGAGAGCCTGAATTTGTCGGCGATCTGCATTATACCTCAGAAGCAATCGTAAACCTGTTGAAAAATGCGATCGAGCATACACCCGAAGGCGGGACGGTCACTGTGACTGCAAAGGGCAGCAATATTTCATCCAATATCACAATTTCTGACACGGGAGAGGGCATTCCTGAAAAAGAACTGCCACATATCTTCGAGCGTTTCTATCGTTCTTCCGAGTACACTAAAAACGGATTCGGTATCGGACTTGCATTTGCAAAGAAGGTCATTTCCGCACAGGACGGAAATCTGAAAGCCACAAACTGCAAACCGCACGGTGCGGTGTTTGCGATTCACTTCTATAAAACCACAATATAAAACAGGCAGATGTTCATTTGCAAAACATCTGCCTGTTCTGTTTCATAGCCCGCTGTATCGGTCTTTACATAATAGTTTTTCAAAAACTTCTATATTATTACTTCGGCAATTAAACAATTGGCTCTTCTTTTTGAAAATCCGTCAAAAGAACGCTGTTGTGTCCTTTCCTGATTTTTAGTCCAAACTGATCAAAGGCAGTCGGTATTCAAACTCTTCGACGGGCATGGGCTTGTCAAAATAGAACCCCTGCGCCATTTCACAGCCGGTTTCAAGCAGAAGCTGAACCTGCTCGGCGGTTTCAACACCCTCGGTGACACATTCAAGTCCCAGATCCTGCACCATGGAAATGACATGGCGGAACATCACGCTGCGGCGGCTTTCTGCAGGCTCGTCCATTTCAGGAAGGAAACTCTTGTCTACCTTGAGGACATTCCACGGAATCTCCTTGATCAGCTTCAGCGAGGAATATCCGATACCGAAATCATCCACAGATGTGCAGATGCCTGCCAGCTGCAAACCGTGTACAATTTGCTGAAGGTAGTTGAATTCGACATCGGTTGTGGTTTCGGTCAGCTCGAT
>ONEQ01000273.1 GCA_900316885.1 uncultured Eubacteriales bacterium
GCAGATACTGCCGCATAGATTCCTCCCACGGCGGCATTGCGGGATTGCCGCAGTCGGTGGATAGGATCGTGCTCTCTGCTCCGAGCTTCCGTATGGCTTTAAGGTTACGCTCTGCATTGCTGATCCACTGACCATTTTTCAGCGGCTGCATAAAGCAACGCTCCAAAATGACATTGTAATCTGAAATCAGTTCTTGTTGGTCTTCAAGACTCATATCCACGACCCAATATTCCGGATGGGTGATCACGATCTTTTGTACGCCGATGTTGCGGGCGCTGTCTACGACACAGCGAATTTCCTCCGGAGAAATATGACCGGTAGCAAGAACGGCGTCATACTCCTTGATAAGCGTGAAAATGCGGCGCAACTCCGGAAGCGGTACACCTCGGTCATTCGTCATGCGAATACCGCCGCTTCTGCCGTGCTTGTGGCAGTCATTTTCCGCGTCCACTGTCGGCAGCCAAATGATCTTGGCGCCCATTTCAAGGGCGGTTTGTACCGCTTTGGGATTCAGTCCGCCCGTCTCATAATTTAGAACCAATCCGCCGTACATGACAAATGAATTGCTGTCAAATGCCGTTCGGTTATAGGCGTTGCACAGCGCCGCACGCGCCACAGTAGAGCAATGGTGTCCTTTGATGACGATCGCTCTTGCTCCAGCATGAACGGCAGCGGCTGTCAGCTCCAAGTCGTTATAAGTGCGCTGACAAATATCCGGCGCCGTATGAACATGCATATCAATGACGCCATTGAGTGAAATCGCTTGCTTCATTTTATCGCCTCATGAAAAAGCCTGCCGTCTGCACAACGCAGGCGGCAGGCCTTGGTTAGAACATATTATTCAATCGTAATGGCGGTGCTGACAGGAGACTTTTTGATGTCCTCCTTCGAAACCAGCACAGTCAGAACGCCGGACTCATACTTTGCCTTGATGTCCTCAGGCTTCACATCGCCGACATAGAAGCTACGGGAGCAGGAACCGGCATAGCGCTCCTGGCGCAGGATGCGTCCCTTCTTGTCTTCCTCGTCCTTGTCCAGACCCTTCTCGGCGCTGATGGTCAGATAACCATCCTTAAGGTCAAGGCTGATCTCGTCCTTCTTGAAGCCAGGCAGATCAATCGCCAGACGATAAGCCTTTGCATCATCCGTCTCACGGATATCGGTCTTCATCAGGTTTCTGCCGTTCTTACCGAACAGCGGGTTGTGAGAACCAAAGAAGCCGTTCTCAAGGAAATCATCGAACATGTTTTCACCATACACTACGGGCAGCATAATAATTCCTCCATTCGATTTGATAATTATTATCTATATACTATATAAAAGCTTTGCCTTGCAGAAGATACTGCAGTCAAGCATTGCTTACTTGCTTCGCGGGATGCAGGCATAAACGATGGAACTGATGCCCTCCAGCAGGAATGCCAGTCCAACCGTCAGACCGATCGCCGCAACACTCACCCACGGATCCATCATACAGATGAATCCGGCAACCATCAGAATGATACCGATGGTTAAAATCCACCCCCAACCGCGAACACCAAAGGCTCGCAAATCAAACGCACTGACGAAGCGCGAGATACCGGAAAACAGCAGCCACAATGTAAACAGGAAAGGAAGCGACATCATTGTAAACCACTGATTGAATAGCAGGAACAGGGACAGGATCACCGTCAGCACGCCGTCCAGCAGCAGCCAACCGGAACCGTACAACAAGCCGCTTGTCGTGGCAAAGACAACGATCTCAATCACGCCGGAAAGCAGCATGAAGATGCCGACCATTACGCCTGCGGTCATTGCTGCAATGTCCTGATTGCACAAGCAGTAGATACCAGCCACAATCAAAAGCACACCTGCTATAATGTTTAGAACTTTCATGGATTTTGAAGCCATCATCATTTGCACCAGCCTTTCATTTCCTTTTCTCAATTTCTGACCATATTATAGTGCTCTCTACTTGAAACAGCAACGGACCGGCAGTATAATAAAGAAAAAACCGCTTGTGCTTTCCGCACAAGCGAAGGAGCTGAGACGATGGAAAATGAACGGCAAAAGCGCTATAGTACAGATGTACTTTTGGCAGAGTTTTTTGCACAGGACGATTTGAAAGCATTGGCGGTTGATGCTGGCGCGCTGCTGGAATGTCCACTTCTGGTACTGGACGATACTTTTCATGTTACGGCGCATCACCGACCGCTCGGTTTTACCGATCCGCTTTTTCAGGAGGCAGTTCGGCAGGGGCAGATCACCTATGAAGCCGGTGCGGTTTTCAGCCAGAGTGATGCGCTGTCTGCCGGGAAAGCAGACTATGTGAAGCTGGACGGCAGTGAATACCGACGCCGTTTTGCGCCGCTTATCAGCTCCGGCGTGCGGCTGGGTTATCTTATTTGTGTAGATATAGATGACCATCTGCAAAACATCCCACCGGAAACATGGAATACGGTCGAGCAGGTTTTGGCAAAGCAGGCGTTCATCGAAACCAGCAGACATGATAAGCCATTCGAAACGGCAGAGGATATTCTGATGCACCTTTTAGATGGCGGGTTTTCCTCTGCACCGTATTTTTACTTGCAGACATCAGGCACTTATCTTGCGGATTTTCACCCCACAGGTTTTGCTCTGATCGATCTGACGGCCTATCACAATGAATATCTTGGAAAGCGGCATCTGAAGGATGAACTCAGGGCAAGATTCCCACAGTCTCATTCGTTTCTCTATCGGGGAGATATTTTTTTGTTCTTGCATGGGACGAAAGACTTCAATGGCTT
>ONEQ01000272.1 GCA_900316885.1 uncultured Eubacteriales bacterium
CTCGTCGATATTCTAGGCTCCAGCTACTCCGACAACAGCTACGCCTTTCTGGCGGATGCCAGCGGCGAGATCATCAATCATCCGTTCGGCAAATTCCAGATGTCCGAGGATGGTGCAACGAATGTCATGGAGCTCCCCTACAATGCTGTTGACGTGAATCCCAATCACGTCACGTTTATCAAGGACTATGACGGCGCGACCCGCGTCCTTATCGCAAAGCGCAATGAGCTGTCCGGCTTCTCGATCTATGTAGCAAGCGGCATGATGCGCATCTACGGCAATGTACTCGTGTACGGCGTGTTCTGTCTGATCGCGATGATTATCTGCACGATTCTCGTCTACCGGCTGATGTCGAGTCTCATCCTGCTCCAGGAGAAGGCGAACCGCAAGTTCCGCGAATCCGCGGATGCGGCAATCGCGGCAGATGCGGCGAAAACGTCCTTCCTTGCGCAGATGTCGCATGAGATCCGAACCCCGATCAATGCCGTGCTCGGCATGAATGAAATGATCCTGCGGGAATCGGGGGATGCAAACATCCACGAATATGCCGTCAACATCCAGAGCGCGGGGCGCACGCTCCTCTCGCTCATCAACAGCATCCTCGACTTTTCCAAGATCGAGGACGGCAAGATGGAGATCATCCCGGTCGAGTACGACACGGCGTCGCTCGTGCATGATCTGGTCAGCACGATCATGCCGCGGGCGCAGGGCAAGGGGCTGGAATTCTGCGTACAGGCGGACAGCGAAATGCCCGCCGAGCTCATCGGTGACGATGTGCGTCTGCGGCAGGTCATCACCAATCTCCTGACGAATGCGGTCAAGTACACGGAAACGGGGCATGTGGTGTTCGTGATGCGTGCCGAGAATGTCACCGAGCACGACTGCACGCTCTACGTTGAGGTGACGGATACCGGCATCGGCATCCGCGAGGAGGATATCGGAGCGCTCTTCGATTCGTTCCGGCGGCTCGACGAAAAGCGCAACCGCAACATCGAAGGAACGGGTCTGGGCATGTCCATCGTGACCAAGCTCCTCGATATGATGGGCTCCCGGCTTGAGGTGCAGAGCATCTACGGCAAGGGCTCGACGTTCTCCTTCCGCGTGAAGCAGGGTGTCGCCAAAGTCACGCCCATGGGCGATTATTCACAGCGGCTGGCTGGCATCGGCGGCGCCGATCAGGGCGGAACCTACCTCTATGCCCCCAAGGCGCGGCTGCTCGTGGTCGATGACAACGAGATGAATCTGCGCGTAGCGGTCAGCCTGCTCGGACTGCACGGGATCGTGCCGGATACGGCAAATTCCGGTATGCGGGCGATTGAGCTGATCCGGCAGCGGCAGTATGACATCGTCTTCCTCGATCACATGATGCCCAAGATGGACGGTCTGGAGACGCTTGCCAAGCTGCGTGAGGAGAATCTCCTCGACAGCAAGATGACGGTCATCGCCCTGACAGCGAACGCGATCGTCGGTGCGCGGGAAATGTACCTCAATGCGGGCTTTGCGGACTATATCTCCAAGCCGATCGAGAGCCGCATCCTGGAGAAATGCCTGAATGCGCATCTGCCGGCGGATATTGTCACCTACCGCGAAAAAGAGCAGCCGCATCCGGCTGCGAGGAAACAGGAGGAAGAAGCTGTGGAGGATATGTTTACAACAGAGGAGATCCACGAGATCTGGGAAAAATGCCCTGCCCTGCATGTCATGACGGGTCTGAACTACTGCATGGATTCCAAGGAATTCTATCTCGATTCGCTCCGCATGTTCCTCGACGCGGATCAGCGTGAGCAGATCACGGGCGCGTATGATGCCAAGGACATCCAGAACTACCGCATTGCCGTCCATGCGCTCAAGAGCGCGGCGCTCACAATCGGCGCTGTGCTGCTCTCGGATCATGCCAAGGCGCTCGAAATGGCGGCAAAGGCGGAGGATACCGACTTTATCCATGCGCATCACGATGCGCTGATCGAAGAATACACACAGGTACTTGAGGGTATCGGAAAGGTGGTAGAAGCATGAAAGTATTGATTATTGACGACGATGCGATGATCCAGAGAATGGCATCCTTTATGCTCAAAAAGCTCGGACATGAGGCGGTAACTGCCGGCTCCGGGCAGGAGGGTCTGGATAAACTGCGCAGTGATGCGCCGGATATGACCCTGCTCGACGTGGAGATGCCCGGAATGGACGGATTTCAGGTGCTTGAGGCGATCCGCGCCGATGCGGCGATCCAGGACGCGAAGGTCTGCCTCATGACCGGCACCCTCACCGATGAGGTGCGTGCGAAAGCCGATGCCCTCGGCTGCTGTGAGTATCTGCACAAGCCGCTGACTGCCCTGGAGCTTGGCGCCGCACTGAACTGATCGCCGCAGGACGGAGGAACAGACATGCGTTATTGGATCGCAGTGGTAGATGATGATGCCGCCAATCAGAAGGCGGCAGACCATATTCTGAGTTCAGAGGGGTACGAGGTGAGCAGCTTTTCCTCCGGTGAGGATTTGCTGGCATTCCTCTCTGATTCCCATCCCGATCTCATTCTGATGGATTACCACATGCCCGGTATGAACGGGCTGGAAACCATGCAGAAAATGCGCTCCTTGGTAAACGGGCGCGATATTCCGGTCATTGTCCTGACCGCGGACAATGACTCCGATACCGAGGTGCGGGCACTGTCGGCGGGCGCGATGGATTTCGCGGCAAAGCCGTTCGTGCCGGCGGTACTTTTGCTTCGTGTGCGGCAGACACTGGAGCTCATCCGGCTCCAGAAGGATCAGCGTTCGGAAATCACAATGATTACCG
>ONEQ01000271.1 GCA_900316885.1 uncultured Eubacteriales bacterium
TCACCCTGTTCAAGAGCAAGCTCACGGAAGTAAACGGTCTGATTTGTTGTTCTCTTTTCGATGATATTTTCAGTCTGCTCAAGGCGACTGTTCTTTACAGTACGGATGTAGGAAAGAGTTTTGTCGTTCCTATATGTTTGTTATATGGTGTCACTTTCGAACAGGGATTTATCAGACCTCCGATTTAGGGAATACACGAATCAATGACTGGAACAAGGGTTTCAGCTGCTTGCCAAAAATCCGGATGCAGATTTATTCATATAATCTCATTGACTTATTTAGAATAGTATGCTATACTAGCATTAGAATGTGCCAGCTTTCAAAGCAGGCAGTGGCTGAATGATGTGTACAATTAAACAAGAGAGCCTGCCTGTCGGCGGTTGTTCTTTTGATTTAAGAAACAAATTGAAAGCAAGGTATGGCTTATGACAAAAACACAATTTAAGGATACGTTGCGGAATGTCCATAAACAGGGTGTCTCCTATTTTTCAATCGTCATTATCGCGTGTCTTGCGGTGACGGCATATCTGGGGATCAATTTCGCTTCGAAGGCGCTTTCAGTCAATGCGTCCCGTTTTTATCAGGAGACGAATTACCGCGATGCGGAGATCATTTCCACCATGCTCCTGTCGGAGGATGACCTCCGGGTGATCCGGAATACCGCCGGGGTCGCCGATGCGGAATGTGTATTCCAGACGAGCGGTAAACTGAAAATTGGGGATGCGCACCAGAATGTGGACATCGTGTCCCTGACGGAGCGGATCAATGTGCCGCAGCTGCTCGATGGCAGAATGCCTAAGAATGTCTGGCGGAGCAGACGATCATGAGCGAGCTGTCGCTAGCAGTCGGCGATACCATTACGCTTGAAAAGGCGGATGGCGGACTCCCTGAATATCTGCATTCGGGGGAATTTGTCATCGTCGGGATTGTCAACCATCCTGATCATGCCAGTCTTCCGATCCACGCGCCGGGCAACCGTAACGTGATTGTGCTGCCCGAAGCATTTAATACCGATGCAACTGATGGGTGCTTTATGAAGGCGATCGTTTCCATCGAAAGCACCGCAGGAAAAAACCGCTTTGAGAAGTCCTATCTTGACAGTGTCAACGAAACAGTTGATCGTCTGAAGGCGTTAGGCAGGAAGCGAGAACAGCTGCGTACCGAGGACGTGCGCGGGCGATACCAGTCAAAGATCGACAACGGACAATCCCAGCTAGACGCGGCAGAGGAAGCTCTGCTGGATGCCAGCAATACGATCGAAAGCAATCAGGATCAGATCATTGACGGTGAGCAGGAGCTTTCCGAGGCGAAGGAAACACTCGATGCTCTCCCCGCCCAGCTGGAGGAGGCAGAGCAAGCACTCATTGCCGGCAGAGAGGAGCTGGCACGGGGACAGGAGCAGGTGTCAGCCTCGAAGAAGGAGCTGGATGCTGCCCTGAAAAAGCTCAATGACGGTGAAGCGCAGATCGTCGATTCCAAGCAGCAGCTGGAGACAGCGGATGCGCAGCTCAAGGATGCTAAGACACAGCTTGATGATGCCGAACGGCAGCTCAAGGATGGCGAGAAGAAGCTCGACGATGCTCACACGCAGCTGCAAAACGGACGTGCAGAACTGATCAGCACCTACCGGCAGATCGAGGAGAGCAAGAATGAATTCCGCGGGATCCTGCGTCGAGAGCTGTATGGCTGCATCGGAGATATGGCTGACCGTATCCCGTGGTATCAGGAGACAGAAGACGTCGATCCGGATAAAGCCAGTGCTACGGCGATGAAAGTTCCGATCACAGACACCATCAGTTTACGGTTGAACGACTCGCTGTATGATGATATTTTGTTTCTGGTGAATACATTGTCTTTCTATGGGGTCACGTTCCCGGAGGGCTCGGCAAAAACCATTTATGAAAACGCGATCGTGTATCTGGCTCAATATGAGCGACTCGCTGACGCTGCATCTGCGTGGGATGCGGGGCATGCTGACTATCTGGACGGGAAGGCGCAGTATCAGGAGGGGTTGCAGGAATACAACCATAAAGCCCAGGAATATCAGATCGGACTTGCGAAATATCATAACGGGCTGTCCGAATTCCAGATCGGATTGACGAAGTACAATCAGGCACGCTCCGAGCTGGATGCGGGCTGGCGTGAGTACAAAGCAGGGCTTGAGAAGCTGCACATCGGTGAGACCGACCTCTCCGAGGGGGAGGCGGTATATGAGAGCCGGCAGCAGGAATATGAAGACGGTGTTGTTGCATTTGAGGAAGGAAAACGCAGCTACGAGGAAGGGCAGAAACAGCTCGAAAGCGGTCGTGCTGCACTTGCTGACGGAAAAAAACAATATGAGGCGAACTATGCCGCCTATGAATCTGGTGTGGCAGAGCTTGCCGATGCGAGGGCGTCGCTGGAGAATCTCTCCGACTGTCACTGGATCGTTCTGGACATGAACGGAAACATCTCCTATATGCTGTTGTCGGCAAATGTCCGCAATATGCGTGGAATGGGCATGACGTTCTCGCTGGTGTTCATTTTGGTCGGGGCGCTGGTTATTTTCACCACTGTCAGCAGAATCGTGGAAGAGCAGCGCAAGCTCATCGGTACGGAAAAGGCATTAGGCCTGTTCTATCGTGAGATCCTTTTCAAGTACCTGTTCTACGGTGTATCCGGAACGGTTCTAGGGACATTGCTCGGTCTTCTTGTGGGCTATCTTGCAGTCCAGCGTATCATGCTGTTTACCTACGGACGCATCTATGTGTTCGAGTCAGGGAAGCTCGCCTTCCGTCCTTTCATGACCATGATCGTTCTG
>ONEQ01000269.1 GCA_900316885.1 uncultured Eubacteriales bacterium
TCCTTGCCGATTATAAAAGTCCCCGTTTCGATTATCTCCCTTCCTTTACAGGCGGCCTTGTCGGATACTTCTCCTATGATTATCTCACCTACAGTGAGCCGACCGTCAAATGTGATGTAGAAGATACCGAGGCATTTAAGGATGTTGACCTGATGCTCTTTGATAAAGTTATCGCATTCGATCTTCTCCGACAGAAAATTATTCTCATTGTAAATATGCCGCTGGATGAGCCGGAAACTGGCTACAACAAAGCAGTTATGGAGCTCAATCAGCTTGTGGAGCTTCTTCGTAACGGCGAAAAGAAAAACGAACCCGGCGGCAAGCTGCTTGGCGAGGTCACGCCCCTGTTCAATAAAGAACAGTTCTGCGGTATGGTGGAAAAAGCAAAGCACCATATCCGTGAGGGGGATATCTTCCAGATCGTGCTTTCCAACCGTCTGAGTGCTCCCTTTGAGGGAAGCCTCTTAAACACCTACCGTATGCTTCGCACCATCAATCCTTCACCGTATATGTTCTATTTTTCCGGAACCGACGTAGAGGTTGCGGGAGCCTCGCCGGAAACCTTAGTTAAGCTGGAAAACGGCGTTCTTCATACCTTCCCCTTGGCAGGAACCAGACCGAGAGGTAGGACAGATGAAGAGGATAAGGCGCTTGAAGCAGAGTTGCTTGCCGACGAAAAGGAGCTTGCCGAACACAATATGCTGGTTGACCTTGGCAGAAACGATCTCGGCAAGATCAGCAAATTCGGTACGGTACAGGTTGAGAAGTTACACTCCATCGAACGCTATTCCCATGTGATGCACATTGGCTCTACGGTGCGTGGTGAGATAGATGATAACCATGATGCGCTGGATGCCATTGAAGCGGTGCTGCCTGCAGGAACACTTTCCGGTGCACCGAAGATCAGAGCCTGCCAGCTTATCGGGGAACTGGAAAACAATAAACGCGGCATCTACGGCGGTGCCATCGGATATATTGACTTCACGGGCAATATGGATACCTGCATCGCTATCCGCATTGCCTACAAGAAAAACGGCAAGGTATTTGTAAGAAGCGGCGCCGGCATCGTGGCAGATTCTGTTCCCGAAAAGGAATTTGAAGAATGCCTGAACAAAGCCAAATCTTCACTCAAAGCATTGGAGCTTGCACAGGAGGGTGAATTATGATTTTACTGATCGATAACTACGACAGCTTTTCCTATAACCTCTATCAGCTCATCGGTGAGATCGATCCCGATATCAAAGTCATCCGCAACAATGAAATGACGTTGGAACAGATCAAAGATCTAAAGCCCGATCGTATCATTCTGTCGCCCGGTCCCGGCAGACCGGAGAATGCAGGAGTTATCATTGATGTTGTAAAAACGATCCACGATATCCCGATCTTAGGTGTTTGTCTCGGTCATCAGGCGATCTGCGCGGCGTTCGGTGCCACCGTAACCTACGCAAAGCAGCTGATGCACGGCAAGCAGTCGGATGTAAAATTTGATACGGACTGTCCGCTGTTCAAAGGCTGTCCCGCAGTCGCCCCCGCTGCCCGGTATCATTCCCTTGCGGCAGATGCGGACACCATTCCCGCAGTATTAAAAATCACCGCTCTCACCACGGACGGCGAAGTAATGGCGGTACAACACAAAGAATATCCTGTTTACGGCGTGCAGTTCCATCCCGAATCCATTATGACACCGGACGGGGAAACAATGCTGAACAACTTCATAAAGGAGATATAAGTCATGATTAAGGAAGCCATCGTAAAAATCGTAAATAAAGAAGACCTCACCTATGATGAGGCATACGCCGTGATGAACGAGATCATGAGCGGGGAAACCACAGCAACGCAGAATGCCGCGTTTCTTGCCGCCCTCTCCACCAAAAGCGCCAGAGCCGAGACGACCGATGAAATTGCAGGCTGCGCGGCGGCTATGAGGGCACACGCAACCAAGGTCGAAACCGGCATGGAACTTTTTGAGATCGTCGGTACCGGCGGTGACGACGCGCACAGCTTCAATATCTCCACCACCTCAGCACTTGTTGCGGCGGCAGGCGGTATGAAGGTGGCAAAACACGGCAACCGCGCGGCATCCTCCCAGTGCGGTACGGCGGACTGCCTGGAAGCCCTCGGCGTAAACATTCAGCAAAGCCCGGCAAGATGCATCGAACTGCTGAACGAGGTCGGTATGTGTTTCTTCTTCGCACAGAAATACCATACTTCCATGAAATATGTCGGCGCGATCCGCAAGGAACTGGGTTTCCGCACGGTGTTCAACATTCTCGGCCCGCTGACCAACCCCGGTACCCCGTCCATGCAGCTTCTCGGCGTGTATGACGATTATCTTGTGGAGCCGCTGGCACAGGTGCTGATCAATCTCGGTGTCAAGCGCGGCATGGTGGTGTACGGACAGGATAAGCTGGATGAAATTTCCATGAGCGCACCGACTACGGTATGCGAGATCCGGGATGGCTGGTTCAAATCTTCGGTGATCACGCCCGAGGGATTCGGGTTTGCGCACTGTACAAAAGAGGATCTCAGGGGTGGTACACCCGCAGAAAACGCAAAGATCACCCTCGCGATCCTGAACGGCGAAAAGGGACACAAGCGGAACGCGGTTCTCATGAATGCAGGTGCGGCACTTTACATCGGCGGGAAAGCGGACAGCATGAAGGACGGGATCGCTCTTGCCGCTGAGATCATAGATTCCGGCAAAGCACTGGAAACGCTGCATAAGCTCATAGAAGTCAGCAGCCGTCCGGAGGCAGAGGCATGACGATACTCGATCAGCTTGCAGACCATGCCCGTGCACGTGTGGCTGCGGCAAAAACGAAAATATCGCTTGAGGAGATCAAACAGCAGGCACTGGCAATGCCCAAAGGGG
>ONEQ01000265.1 GCA_900316885.1 uncultured Eubacteriales bacterium
TTTTGCCGCCTGTGCAGGTGAATTTCTGGCAGGCTGAAACCCGTTCCGCATGACTTCCAGAGGACTTGCCTGCCATGTCCGTTTTGACCACACATCCTGTCGTTCGCGTCCGTTCTCAAACGTGACCGTGCATCCGCAGTTGTCGTGTCTGCGGAACACATCCTCTGGCTGATCGCCGTAAACGTATCGCCCCGCGATGTCCGTACACCACTTGCAGCACCCCGCAGCCGCGACACGGTTCAGATAGCACTTAAAACCGAGCTTTGCCCGTATCTTCGCATTCTCTTTCATGTAGTCGTCATGGAACGACATATTCACATTCGCGACCGGCGCACCGGCTCTCCGGACAATCTTCTCCTCCGGTACTGTCGGATCCATCCTTCGCCACTTTGATTTCCTCCTCGGTTTGAAAAATAATCAAAAATCCGCTATGTTTCGAGCGGTCGGCTTCAAATCCAATGCCGACACACCCTCAAATTCAAACAGCATCCTGTCTCATTTTCGGGCGAATAACAAAAGCGCAAATTTGCCGTAGTATCAAGGCAAATTCACGCTTCAAATAATCGCTATATATCGGGGTCAATACCCCGTTTGAAATGCACTTTTTCTCTGTGAGAGGGAGCGCCGGTTGATTTCCGTTTGATTTCCAGAGATTTGAGGTCCCCCCACCCCGGAAATCAAACGCTCCGGGCAAGAAAAAAGCACCTGCAATGCAGATGCTTTCAATAGGATCAGATATTGTTCTCTATGGATTCCAGCAGACTTAAGTCCACCTCTCCCAAGGTATGCTCGATCTTTTCGATCAATTGGAATTGCTGCTGCTCCAAACCGGCATCATCGCCGAATCGACTGGTATGCTCCCGCAGGAATTTTGTACACCAGTAATACTCACTATAAACGATCCGGTCGATCGGTATTCCCAGCTGCGAGACTAATTGATCCGCAAAATCAGATAAGAAGATCCAGTGATTGCAGATCGTATTGAGTACTTCATCCGCATATTTGTTTTTCATCACATAGTTCAGCTCTCGCTGGTAGGTGACGATCTCATCAATGATCAAATCCATATTTCTTCTCCACTCGTTTTATTGCGCATCGCTGCGCGTATAGAACGTACTGCGTCCGCTGCCGTGCTTCACAAGCAGTCCCTGTTCCACAAGCTGCTTGATCGCAGTCTCGACGGACGTTTTGCCAAGCGTCGGGCACAGCTCCATGACCTCGCTCTTGGTAAACTTCCCGATCTTGTTGTAGACCGCACGCCGCACCGTTTCGATGGCAGGCAGCTTCTCATCCACAAGATCCACACGGGATTCAAAATCACGGTACGCCGCAAGGATCGTTTGCAGCAGATAACGGATGAACGGCGTAGGATCCACGGCGTTCTCATACCAGCCACGCTGACATTGTTCCAGTGCATCGTAGTACAGGTTCTTGTTCTTCGCGATCTTGCTTTCCAGCGAAATATACCTGCCGATCACATAACCTGAGCGGTACAGCAGGAGCGTCGTCAGCAGGCGGCTCATTCTGCCGTTGCCGTCATTGAACGGATGGATGCAGAGAAAGTCATGGATGAATACGGGAATCAGCAGTAGGGCATCCAGCTCCTGAGAAGCGATCATGCGGTTGTAGCTCTCGCAGAGTGCTTCCACAGCCGGAGCCGTTTCATACGGCGGAAGCGGCGTGAACAAAACAAGCTCCCGTCCGTCCGCATCTGTTGAGCTGATATAGTTCTGGGTGTTCTTGAAGCTGCCGCCGATGCTCTTGTGGGAATACTGATACAGGTCGCGGTGCAGCTGGAGAATATAGTTCGGCGTGATCGGAATGTATTCATAGCTTTCGTGGATGGTGTTCAGCACATCACGGTAGCCCATGATCTCTTCCTCATCGCGGTTGCGCGGCGTTGTCTTATCACGGACGAGCTGCATCAGACGTGTATTGGTCGTGCGGATGCCTTCGATCTCATTGGAAGCCTCAGTACTCTGCACTTTAGCGATCTCGATCAGGCGATCCAGAGATGCAGGCTTCTGTTTCAGGTACAGCTCCTGCCTGCCCTTGTATTCATGGATCTGTGCCACAAGCCCCAGGATCTCGCTGTCCCATGAGCGTCTGGCAAGATTTGCGTAGTCGAAGTTTCTCATATGCTCACTTCCTTTACTCCCAATTATAAATGATTTCGGGAGAAAAGTCAAGAGGCTGGGCGATGTTTCTCCCAGAAACTAGGATGCTCCGGGAGGAACAGATTATTCAGTAGGTGTATTCCGGACGGCTGTCTTCCGTGCCGGTCTTGCGGTCATGGCAGGGCTTACAAAGCGCCTGGTAGTTGCTCACGTCCCACATCAGAAGCGGGTTGCCACGATGCGGCACGATATGGTCAACGACCGTCGCCGTGACGTACCTGCCTTCTGCGAGACACTTCACACACAGCGGATGCCGACGCAGGTACGCCGCACGCACCTTCCGCCAGCGGTGATTATAACAGAGTTCCTTCTGATCCACACATTCTTCACGGTTAAACCAATACATGCTGATCTTGGTGGTACCGTTTGTCGCGCCGGTTGCCATCACCGCATTGCAATAATTCGTGTTGTCATAGGTGTAGGTGCATTGTCCGAGGTTTTCAAAATCTTCTGAGAAGATCACGCGCTCATTATCGGACTGTCCTACGGTACGGTCAACACCGACATACAGCGAGAACACAAAGCCGCTTCCGGTGAATTCCACCTTGTAGCCGATGCCGCCTACAGCGCACATATCTTCGATGACTTCCAGCAGGTTATTACCGTAATACTGCATGGTGAAATTTCCGACGTCCGGAAGATCGGTCTTCCTGAATTGCAGGACCGCCAGCTTTCTCCAGCGGTTATAATCCTTTCTCATATCAGGAGCTATACACTCATCCATCAGCATGTTATTGCTCCCCCAATTAACTCATGAATTCAAAGCCGCCGCATACCTGGTAGAAGGCGCATGAAAGAAGGAAGAGATTTTAGGACGATCAGATTGC
>ONEQ01000263.1 GCA_900316885.1 uncultured Eubacteriales bacterium
CAGGAGGAGCTTGAGGAAACCTCCGACCGTCTGCTGGCTTCCCGCCAGAAGCTGGTGGATTCCGCACATACCAACATCCTGACAGGTCTGCGCAACCGTTATGCTCTGGAGCAGTATCTGTCGGAGATCCTGGCATCCAGACAATTCTACATCGGCGTATTCGATATTGACAACTTCCGTATGATCAACGACCAGTACGGCTATGAGTACGGTGATGAGTACCTGATTGCCATCGGTGACCGCCTGAAGGCAAAATTTGCCGATGAGGCGGAAATCTTCCACGTACATGGCAATGAGATCTGCATGATCTTCAAGGATGATACCAACGATATGCAGGTTAAGATGACCGCCGAGCAGGTTCGTCAGAGCATGGGCAGCAATACGCAGGTTTCCGGCATGATGCTGTCCTCCGGCGTTTCCGCCGCACTGTACCACGTTCTTCCGAGCGAAAGCAAGGATGTCGGCGCACTTCTGCGCAAGCTGGACACCGCCCTGCATACGGCAAAGGCCGACGGCGGCAACCGCATGTATTACGTATAATCCACAGGAAGCACACCCGCGCGGTGTGCTTCTTCTTTGTCTTCATTCTTTCCACTTGACATTTTCTGTCGGATATAGTATGATAGAGTATATAGGCATCTCCGTAGCACATTCGGAGAGACGCCGCAGAGGAAATACGCACCCCGCATCAAAAGAGAGAGGCAAATACATTGAGAGACAAATTCAACCGGTTCTGGTCACAGTATCGTCTGCCGATGCTGCTCCTGCTTCTGCTGTTGATTGCAGTTCCTGCCGGTGCGTGGATGACGGCAAGACAGTTTCTCGGGCATTTTCCGGAGCTCCTGCAATCCACGGAAACCCGCAAGGATATCACGGCTTCCGCAATGACGGAGTCCCCCACCGAGCCGACTGCCGCCGTGCTCACCGAACCGGAAACGGAACCCACCACGCAGCCTGCCACACAGGCATCAACAGCACCCCCAACCACGGAATCCCCGGAATCCGCACTGATCGATAATGTACCGTTCTATTCGCAGCGCAAGCTGCTGCCGACAGGCTGTGAGCTCGTCAGCGCCAAAATGGTGCTGGAATACTACACCGGCGAGGAAATCCCGATCCGGGAGATCACCGACCGCGCCCACTGTCAGTATCCGCAGACAATCGACGGCAAGCCCTGTGCGCCGCATCCGTCACAGGCATTCATCGGAGATCCTTGGGATCCCACCAGCTACGGCTGCTTTGCCGGCGTAGTCTGCGAGATGATGAACGAGCTGCTCCCGGACGGCTGCACCGCAGTCGAGACCTCCGGCACGCCTGTCGCGAAGCTGGCAGAGACCTACATTCCGCACCATCAGCCCGTCCTGCTCTGGGTGACAATCGCCATGATCGACAGCTATCCGCACGGCGGATGGTATCTGACCGACAAGGACGGCAATCCCACGGATGAATGGTATGAATGGCTCGCCAGCGAGCATTGCGCCGTGCTCATCGGCTACGATGACGAATACTACTATTTCAACGACCCCTATTCCTGGCAGGGCTGCACGAAATACCGCCGGGATCTGGTCGAGCGCCGGTATGAGGAGATCGGCGGCTACAGCGCCGTTGTCCTCCCGGACAAATCCACAGAACCAACAGAAAACGCACAGGTCAAATAACCTGTGCGTTATTGTTTTATTTCACCAGGCAGAAGCCTGCCACCGTATCCGGACCCGCATGGGCGCCGAGCACCGGACCGATCTCGCCGGTCAGAACCTCCTTGATGCCGAATTTACGGCGCAGAATCTCGCGCACAAATGCCGCATCCTCCGGCGCGTCACAGTGTCCGAGATAGACAGCCGTTCCCGGCGCTGCTTCCCCTCCGAGCTCATCGGCAAGGGTGCGGAGCGCGGTCTTTCTGCCGCGGATCTTGCTGTACGGCTCGATCGCGCCCTCGGCATTGACATGCAGCATCGGCATGATTTGCAGCACCGTTCCGACCACCGCTGCGCTGCCGCTGATGCGTCCGCCGCGCTTGAGGAACATCAGGTTTCCGACGATAAACCTGTGACTGATGCGTCCGATCAGAGATTCGCCCAGTGCGATGACCTCCTCAAGCTCCTGCTGTTTCTCCTGCGCAGCCGCAAGCGCATGCAGCAGGATGCCCAGTCCGAGTGAGCCGCCCTTGCTGTCGAGTACCACAACACGGCGCTCCGGGAATTCCTCCTGGAGCTCCATCGATGCCAGACGCATCACATTGAACATGCCGGACAGCTTCGAGGACAGCCCGGTGTAGAGAATATCAAAGCCGCCTGCAAGTATGGGGCGCAGAATATCCTTGCAGTCCTCAATGCTGGGCGCACTGGTCTGAACAGCCGTCCCCTGCCGGAGCATGGCATAAAAGTCCTCTATCTTCATTTCCCCGCTGCCGGGATATGGCTCCGGAATCGCACCGGCAATGCTGAAATACAACGGCAGAACGGCGATATGATGCTCTTTGCACCACTCAGCCGGAAGATCACAGGAACCGTCGGTTACAATACGGAATTGACGCATACAGATCACTCCTTTACGATTGTCTCAAGTTCAATGCGCTCCATTTCTGCGCATCTAGTTTCTAATACTATATTACATCATTTTTGTGATTTTGTCAAGTGGTTTGATAAAAATAGTCAATGATTTTACGGGGTTCTCCCCGAAGTTCCCGACAGCAGATGTATTGACATTCCTGCCAGAATATGCTATACTATTAACATAGTGAATTTCTATGAATTGAGGTGTTTCTGTGCATAAGCTTGATGAACAGATCGGGGCTATCACCGAACGGCTTCTGGACGATTACCAGGGCGGACGGACAGTGGATGAGGTGCGCACCTTTGATCTGCCAGATAATGCGGTCATTGCCGATATATTGCAAAATTTGCAGCGCATCATTTTTCCCGGCTACTTTCGGAACAAGGCATTCAAGGTGTACACCGTGCGCAATCAGATCTCGATGCTCCTAGAGGACGTGATCTACCGGCTTTCCAAACAGATTGCGATTGTGCTGCGAGAGGATGA
>ONEQ01000261.1 GCA_900316885.1 uncultured Eubacteriales bacterium
TTGCGGAGCATCCGGAGCAGTTTGCTGCGGAGCTCGAAAAGCTGCTATGACAAACAAGGCTGCACAGCATCTGCTGTACAGCCTTGTCATGGTTCCGGGTCAGCGGATTTCGAAGCCGTATCCGCCCTCTGTGGGGATATTCGTCTCGTCGATGTGCTCCACATGCACCCAGCGGGCGTTTTTCAGCTCCTCCACGAGTGCAGCGAGATCTGCCGGCGAGCCCTCTGCTTCCATCTCGACGGTGCCGTTATACTGATTCTTCACCCAGCCGGTGATACCGTAATGCTGCGCGGTATACTTCGCATTCCAGCGGAATCCGACGCCCTGCACATCCCCGTGAAATATCATATGCTTTCTGATTTTGTCCATACTGTGCTCCTTTCTGTTGAATTCTGATGCTTTCTTACATCATACTACATTTTCAGATACTTGTCAACAGGGAAGCGGGAATGCCACTTGCAATTCTCCTCCGGGTGTGCTATAATGGTATCTGTGTAAAAAATGGAAAGGAGCGCCGGGACGGATCCGGCGGCAAAACGAAATGAAAGAAACCAATCATCCTTTGTCCAGAACGCCGGTCGTGGCGTTCGTGGCGCTGATCTGCTGTATCCTGTGGGGAAGTGCTTTCTCCGGGGTCAAGGTCGGCTATGCTATGATCGGCATCGATGCGCAGGACTGGAGCTCGCAGATGGTATTCGCAGGCGTGCGGTTCTTCATCGCGGGGATCATGGCGCTGATCGCGGGGAGCATCGCAGAAAAGCGCGTACTGCTCCCGACAAAAACGGCAGTCCCCAAATTTATGATTATCAGCTTTTTCCAGACGATCGCGCAGTACTTTTTCTACTACATCGGACTGGCACACACAACGGGCGTCAAGGCGGCAATCATCGTCGCGGCAAACGTTTTCACGGCGATCCTGATCTCCTCGCTCCTCTACCGGCAGGAATCGCTCACGGCGAAGAAGCTCATCGGCTGTGCAGTGGGATTTACGGGCATCGTTCTGGTCAATGCCGCAGGGCTGTCGGGTGCGCGGTTCAGTCTGCTGGGGGATGGGTTCATCTTCCTGTGTACCGTCGCCAGCGGCTTTTCACAGGTCTATATGAAGCGCTTTTCCGCAAGCGAGAGCCCCGTGCTTCTCAGCGGATGGCAGTTCGCATTCGGCGGTGCGGTGATGTGGCTGTTCGGCGCGGTCTGCGGCGGTCACATGACCCTGCAAACGCCGGCAGCATGGGGAATTCTCCTGTATCTGGCATTCGTGTCCGCGGCGGCATATTCCCTCTGGGCGAACCTCCTCAAGCACAATCCCGTTTCCAGGGTCACGGTGTTCGGATTCCTGAACCCGATGTGCGGGGTTATCATCTCCGGCATTGTCCTGCATGAGCAGAATGCGTTCGGGCTGATCGGTGTTACCGCGCTGGCATTGGTCTGCGCAGGCATCCTCATCGTCAACTATGAGCGCCGCCCCGCGGCAGAGCACGTCTCCTCACAGAAGTAGCAATTATCCGCAGAGCAAGAACAGCTTTGCGGATTTTGTATTTTCCTCTTGCATCATGCCGGAAAATGTGTTATAATAATAGGGAGCCTCTAAAAACTATGCTTTTAGAGGTGGGGTGTGTGGCGAAGCCCCACATATAGCCCTTTTGCTTTTCATAGAAAAGAAAAAGGGGGGAGAGATGACCAATAGTATCTATCCAAAGGAGGTCATTCCATGAAGGACGGATTTGTCAAGATCGCGTGTGCGACACCGGCACTGAAGGTCGCTGACTGCGATTATAATACAGACCGGATCCTCGAGCTGATCCGGGAAGCCCATGAGAAGGGCGTGAAAATTGTCTGCTTCCCGGAGCTTTGCATCACGGGCTACACCTGCGGGGATCTGTTTTTACAGGATGCGCTGATATGTTCCGCAAAGGAAAACCTGATCCGCATTGCAGAGAAAACGGCAGATCTGGACATCTGCGCAATCGTCGGACTGCCATATTTTCTGGAAGGAAAGCTCTATAACTGTGCGGCAGTTGTCAATAAAGGAAAAATCCTAGGGCTTATCCCGAAGGTCAATCTCCCGAACTACAGTGAATTCTACGAGGCGCGGCATTTTGCCAAGGGTTTTGAAGCTGACAGAACCGAGAAAATCGGAGAGTCCTATGTGACCTTTGGTACCAATCAGGTATTTTGCTGCAAGGAACTGCCGGCGCTTTGCTTTGGCGTGGAGATCTGCGAAGATCTTTGGGTCAGCGAGCCGCCGTCTCTCCGGCTTGCCAAGCATTTTGGTGCATCGATCATCTTCAATCTCTCTTGCTCGGATGAGATCATCGGCAAGGCAGAGTACCGGAAAATGCTGGTCAAGGCGAAATCCGGCGAGCTGGTCTGCGCCTATGTCTACGCAGATGCCGGGATCGGCGAATCCACGCAGGATATGGTCTTTGCGGGGCATAATCTGATCTGCGAGAATGGTTCGGTTCTGGCTGAATCCAAGCTGTTTTCCGATGGGCTGACCACAGCGGACGTGGATGTGGCATTATTACAGCACGAGCGCCAGCGCATGACAACCTGGGTACCAGCGGAATGTACGGACGATGTTCAATGGTATTGCTGCCCGCTGAAGCTGGATATTACCGAAACCAAGCTAGCCCACCGCAAGATCTACCCGCACCCGTTCGTGCCGTCGGACAAGGTTGTGCTCGACGGACGCTGCGAGGAGATCCTTGCCATCCAGTCGGTGGGACTTGCCACGCGCCTGCGCCACATCGGCTGCAAAACGGCAGTCGTGGGACTGTCGGGGGGCTTAGATTCGACGCTGGCGCTGATCGTGATGCGCCATGCATTTGACCGGCTGGGACTCGACCCCAAGGGTATGATCGCAGTGACAATGCCGTGCTTCGGCACAACCGACCGCACTTACAACAACGCCCTGAAGCTGGCGGAAGCCTACGGCGCAACGCTGCGGGAAATTGACATCAAGAAGAGTGTACGGCAGCATTTCGAGGACATCGGGCATGACGAGAGTGTGCATGATGTGACCTATGAGAATGGGCAGGCACGCGAGCGCACGCAGAT
>ONEQ01000259.1 GCA_900316885.1 uncultured Eubacteriales bacterium
TACTATCATGGAAAAGAAACGTAACGATGAGAGTAATGATAAGCATATTGATATCGCAACGATCCTGTTTTTCATTTCCCTGCTGTATTACGGCTTATGGCTGATTTATGCGATGCGCTGCGCAATTTTTGGAATTGATTCCGGTTGGGCTATGCCAGCTATGAGTGACGGCTCAAAAAACTATGGGCTTGAGGGATTTTGCAGCGGTATCGCAATCGGAATATTATATACAGTTGAAAAGTTCTGGTTTATTCCGCTGTATCAGCTCCTCTACCTCATCTCTGCCGGGATTCTGAAGATTGTCAAAAAGGCTAAGAAAATATCCGAGAAAGCGCGGGAGGAAGACGACTGACACAGTAGCGCGATAGAAAATATACAGATTATTATCGGTTCAGAGAATTATACTCTGAGCCGATTTTTTGTATGTAGAATGAGTGGGAAATAGGACAGAAAAGGGTTGAAAAAAATGGTGGATTGTGGTATAATATATACAATTATAAAAAATGAATGGGGGGTATATTGATGCAGCCAGAAGTAAAAGCGCGTCTTGTAATTGATCAGAAATTACAACAAGCCGGATGGATCGTGCAGGATATGCAGGAACTAAATCTTTCTCCCAGCCTTGGTGTGGCTGTGCGGGAATTCCCTACAAGCACAGGTCCGGTCGATTATGCGTTGTTCATTGATGGTAAGCCTGTAGGCATTGTTGAGGCAAAAAAGACGACCACAGCTGAAAACATTACGATGGTCGAGAATCAGTCAGCGCGATACGCAGGGAGTACTTTTAAATGGATCAAGGGAGAGTACCAGATTCGATTTGCATACGAGGCAACGGATAAGCTGACACGGTTTACAGATTATGCGGACATCAAGTATCGATCCCGAACAGTGTTCTCGTTCCATCAACCTGAAACGTTGGCACGACTCCTGCGACAGAAGAATACGATCCGTAATTACATGAAGCAATTCCCGCCATTTGATACTAACGGCTTTCGGAAATGCCAGATCACAGCTATTGAGAACCTCGACAAATCCCTGTCACAGAATAAACCTAGAGCTCTGGTGCAGATGGCGACCGGTGCAGGTAAAACCGTAACCGCAATAACCGCTGCTTACCGGATGCTGAAATATGGCAAGATGAACCGCATCCTGTTTCTTGTAGATACCAAGAGCCTCGGTGAACAGGCAGAACGTGAATTCCGTGCTTATCATCCAAATGATGAAAACCGTCCGTTCTCGGAGATTTTTCCTGTGCAGAGATTGAAAAGCTCGTATGTCTCAGAAGATGCAGTGGTCTGCATCTGTACGATCCAGCGGATGTACTCGATCCTCAGCGGAGAGGATGCCGATGAATCTCTTGACGAGATCTCGCTTGAACAGGTCACAAAGCTGGAAAAGAAGTCTCCCAAGGAAGTCGTCTACAATGCCAAATATCCGCCGGAGTTCTTTGACTGCATCATCGTGGATGAATGCCATCGCTCTATTTATAATGTATGGAATCAGGTGCTGGAGTATTTCGATGCGTTTATCATCGGACTGACTGCCACGCCGGACAAGCGTACATTTGCCTATTTCAACGAGAATGTGGTCAGTGAGTATACCAGAGAGCAGGCGATCATCGACGGCGTCAATGTGGGTGAGGACATTTTCCTGATCGAAACCAATGTCACGAAAAACGGCGCTCATATCATGAAGCAGCTTATTGAAACCAGAGAACGGATGTCCCGTGTCAAGCGCTGGAAACAGCTTGATGATGACATTGACTACCAGCCGACACAGCTTGACCGGGATATTGTGAACATGACGCAGATCAGGCTGGTGATCCGGACATTCAAAGAAAACCTCTTTACCAAGCTGTTCCCAAGGCGCAATATCGTACCCAAAACGCTGATTTTTGCCAAGACGGACAGCCATGCGGACGATATTATCCAGATCGTGCGTGAGGAGTTTGGCGAGGGGAATGAATTCTGCAAGAAGATCACCTATTCTGCGGAAAAGCCGGAAGAAGTCCTGAAAGCGTTCACGATCGACTTTAATCCAAGAATCGCTGTCACTGTGGATATGATCGCCACCGGCACAGATGTCAAGCCTATCGAGTGCCTGATCTTCATGCGGGATGTGCGCAGCAAAAATTATTTCGAGCAGATGAAGGGACGGGGTACCCGTGTCCTGAATAAAGACGACCTGCAAAGTGTGACACCGGACGCAACGGAGAACAAGGATCATTTTGTGATCGTGGATGCCGTTGGTGTGACAAAGTCGAAAAAGACCGAAACACGCACATTGGAGCGCAAGCCGACCGTTTCCATGAAGGAACTGCTGATGAATGTCGTGCTGGGCGACAAGAGCGAGGATACACTGACCTCTTTGGCGAACCGCATCATCCGTCTCAATGCGCAGATGTCACAGCAGGAGCGCAGGGATTTTGAAAAGAATGTGGGTGTGACCGCCGGGAATCTGGCGGAATCGCTGCTGAATGCGTTTGACAGTGACTGCATCCGTCAGAGGGCAATGCAGGACACAAAGACAGAGCAGCCTGACGAGGAAGCGCTTGCCAAGGCGCAGAAAGCACTTGCAGAGGAGGCAGTCAAGCCGATCAGTAGTATGCCGACAGCGAATTATATAGACGGGATACGGCGCAGTCATGAGCAGATCATCGACAATGTAAATCTTGACACGCTGCTGTTTGCGGATTTTGACAAGGAGCAGGGCAAGAGCGTGGACAAGATGCTGCAAAGCTTCCGGGCGTTCATCGAGGAGAACAAGGACGAGATCATTGCGCTGCGCATTCTGTACAGTGAGCAGTACAAAGACCGCCCGATGGCGATTGCAGGGCTGAAACAGCTTTATGAGAAAATGCGCAGCCGTGGGCTGACGGTCGAACGTCTGTGGGACTGCTATGCGGTCAAGCAGAAAGCGAAGCGCGGCACAATGGCGCAGCTCACCGACCTGATCTCGATGATCCGGTTTGAGATGGGGTATGCGGACAATTTGCAGCCGTTTGCGGACAGGGTGAATTATAATTTCATGCAATGGGCGCTGAAACGCAATGCCGGTGCGGTGCATT
>ONEQ01000258.1 GCA_900316885.1 uncultured Eubacteriales bacterium
AGATCGTCAAATATTTCGCGGCGGATGTCCAGTGCGAGGACCATTTCCTGATCCTTCTTCTCGCACCAGCCGCAGCGGTACATCATCCACAAGAATGACGGCTTGATCCACGTCATGTGCGTGCGGGAGAAATTCTCCCCGAACGTCTGCAAGCGGACTGCTTCCTGTGCGATGGCGGGCTTGTAGGCTTGATAAACACGGATGGTTTTTGCGTTATATTGTGCGTAAACTTCGTGTCTGGATTCCATGATTGTTAGATAGCCTCCCTTAAAAAGTGTGTCTGCGGTCGGAATGACATTAAACCGGAACTTCGATCGCATCATGGATCTGAATGGCGTTCCTGTCATGCGCAGACCAGACGACCAGTTGTTCGACGAATTTCGGCGTGACCGTGTCCGGGACATCAAACGGCAATGCAAATCTTTTCCAGCCCCATTTTCCTTGCATCTCTCTTGTCTGGAATACTCTGCCTTTACTGATCAGATAAGGGATTCTGGCTTTTAACGGGCAGGATAGGACTAAGGTTTTATCATCGGAAACGATATTTAAAAGATAGTAGTCACTTTCATCATCCAAAGCAACGTTCCAAAAGTAGGTCTGACCTTCGACGATGATTCTGCGTTTGCCTTTTGAACTGACACTCATGCTGTTTCACCTCTGATTTCCTTGCAGTTATGCAGCATCCTTGTTCCGATGTTTGGAATGCCGCTTGTATGCCTTGGGATTCTCCTCGCGGCGTGTGGCAGGATTGACATTTCCCCATGTATTGCGGTTCTTTCTGTCAAGCTCACGCTTTGCCTTCTTGCTGAGCTTCTCGTAGGGGATGAATTTTACCATGATGCACCTCCTGTGCTATTTCAGCGTGATATGCTCCCCATCCTTTGAGATGGTCACATCCGGGTAGATCTCCCGCAGCATATCGCCGTAAATCACCGGCGATTTCTCCGCAGGGCTGTAATGCGTGAGCCAGAGGCGTTTGACATGTGCCTTGACAGCAAGACGGCACGCATCCTGCATCAGCATGTGGTGCTTTTCGTTCATGCTGTCCTTCTTGTCATCCGTGCCCCACATGCCCTCACAGATGAACAGGTCTGCATCCTGCGCGAAATCCGCGATCTGAGGGATCGGGAGCGTATCGGTTGTATAGGTGACGCGCAGGGGCTTGCGCGGTGCGCCGGTAACCTGCGAGGACATGATGAACCGCCCATCCGGGAGCCACACATCCTCGCCGGCATGCAGCGTCTTGTAGAACTGCACCGGGATGTTCAGGGCTTTCGCCTGATCGGGCTGAAATTCGGGCTTTTTGCCAAGCTCGATCTGATATCCGAGACACGCCACGCGGTGATCGAGCGGCATGGTGCGCACGGTCAGCAGCGGGTCAATGTCCGGAAACTGGTATTCCTGTGGCTTCTTTTCGTTGATCGGGATGATCTGCACATCGAACGGCAGCCCGCCCGTGACGCAGAGCAGGTGCTTGATGATCGTCACGGCGCTGACGCCGCAGTAGATCGGCAGACATTCGCTGCGCCCGGTATTGCCGAGGGACAGGAGCAGCCCGGGGAGTCCTGTCACATGGTCGGCGTGCAGGTGAGTGAAGAAGATCGTTTCGATGCGGCTGAGCTTCAGTCCATGCTGTGCAAAAGCAACCTGCGTTCCCTCACCGCAGTCGATGAGGAGCGCTTTGCCGTTGTGCTCATAGTAAAGTGATGTCAGGAACCGGTTTTTCAGCGGGAGCATCCCGCCGGTTCCTAACAGTGTAATTTCCGGCATGGTATTCTCCTTTCAGTGGGATTTGTGACTCCACGGTGTATCCTCGGAACCTGCCTTGAAATTGTAGATCGGCTTGACGGTATCGAGAATTTCGACGGTATCGCCGATATTGGCAATGATTTCGTCCATCGGCTTGTATGCCATCGGGCATTCGTCGATGGTATCCGTGGAAACGGAGGTCGTGTAGATGCCCTCCATCTGCTTCTTGTATTCCTGCATGGAGCATTGTTCCTTTGCCGCCGAGCGTGACATGAGCCGTCCGGCGCCGTGGGGCGCGGAGCAGTTCCAGTCGGGATTTCCCTTGCCGCGGCAGATGAGCGAACCGTCACGCATGTTCATCGGAATGAGGAGAATCTCCCCCTCCTGCGCGGAAACAGCGCCCTTTCGCAGAATATTGTGCTCCATATCGATATAATTGTGGATGGTCGTAAACTGCTCACGGACGTGCCAGTGCATGCCCTTGACGATGACGTCGGTCATGGCCTGCCGGTTCAGACGGGCAAATTCCTGCACGATTGCCATGTCATGCAGGTACTGCTCGAACAGCTCACCCTCGCAGTAGGCAAGGTGCTGGGGAATATTCGTGCGCTTGGTGCCCTTGAGCTTCTTTAATTCAGATTCGATCCGCTTCTGCTTGCCCTCTGCCTTGAGCCGGGCAATCAGCGCCTTCTGGGAGCCGGTATCCGAGCTGTTCAGGCGTGCATAGGCTTCTCGCTGGTACCAGCCGGCAACCTCGACGCCGAGGAACCGCGAACCGGAATGAATCACGAGGCACAGCGAACCGTCCTCACTCTGATCGACTTCGATGAAATGATTGCCGCCGCCAAGCGTGCCAATGCTGACCTCTGCCCGGAGCGAGTGGATGTGCTCATAGCAGTACAGCGATGTCAGATCAATCTGTGATGCATACCGGTGCGGTGTCTTGCGGACTGCAAAGCCGGACGGAACCTCCGCACGAATCAGCTTGTCAAGCTTCTGCGGCTCAATATGGGTTTCTTTCAGAAATGTCGTTTCCATGCCGCAGCCGATGTCCACGCCCACGAGATTCGGGACGAGTTTGTCGGTGATGGTCATGGTTGTGCCGATGGTGCAGCCGGCGCCAGCGTGAACATCGGGCATAATGCGGATCTGCGAGCCTGCCGCGAACGGCAGGCGTTGTGACCGAGCGTTTCTTTCCGGATCAACCGAAAAGACCGGAAAGGAGCGGAACAAGAGTGATACCGATAAGGGCAACACCGCCGCCCGCCATAAGCTGCTTGATACCCTGAGACTTGGCACCGGGGTTATCGTTACCGTAGCCTTC
>ONEQ01000257.1 GCA_900316885.1 uncultured Eubacteriales bacterium
GACTGACGAGCCGCCGGATAAAGGGCTTCATTTCGTCATAGATATCCCGGTCATCCGGATTTTCTACATCCATCTTGTTGATCGGCGCCACGATCCGCTTGGAGAAGCTGGATGCCAGAAAAACCGAAAGCAGTACTGCCACGCACACAATGACCATCATCGGATTGAGCATGTTCACCAGCAACATCCAGACCGTGTCCTGCATCATCGAAACACGCACAACATTGCCGTCCTGCAGCAAAACAGCGTAGTTGGCTGTTTTCTGCAGCAGGGACTTGGAATAGCGTTCGCTTTCGCCGCTTCCCGTCTCAAAGGCTGCACGGATCTCCTCCCGGTCGCCGTGGTTTTCCAGCTTATCGGCAGGGAAGTCGCTGTCATAGAGCACTTTGCCATCCGGTGCGATGATGGTGGTTCGGGTCTGAGAGTCCGGCTCGGCCCCTGCAAGGAATTCCCATCCCTTGACGTCCATCATAGCAGCAATATACTGTGCCTTGTCCTTGACTTCATCAATATTGCGCCGCCGGAGATAGGTGCCGACCACAAGCATCACCATGCAGATGCTCAGCACAAATACCAGCATGCAGGCCGTAAACAGGCGCTTTGTCAGTTCACGTTTCATCCGGTGCCTCCTCTAATTTATAGCCCACGCCACGGATGGTGCGGATATAGCGGCCGGCTGTGCCGAGCTTCTGGCGAAGCGTCCGGATGTGGACGTCCACCGTCCGGCTTTCGCCTTCAAAGGAATAGCCCCAGATCTTGTCAAGGAACTGCTCCCGGGTCAGCACCAGCTCCCGGTTGCGCAGTAAAAGCAGCAGCATCTCAAATTCCTTATAGGTCAAATTGATGCGCTCGCCGTTCACCTCTGCGATGTGCTTTTCCGGCAGGACGGTCAGATCACCGATGCGATAGCTTTCCTGCGGCTCCTCCTTCTGGGTACGGCGCAGCAAGGCACGTACCCGGGCGATCAGCTCCATCATGCCAAAGGGCTTCGGGAGGTAGTCATCCGCTCCCGCATCAAGCCCGACCACCTTGTCATACTCGCTGCTGCGGGCAGTGAGCATCATGACGGGGATATCCGCCGTGCGCCGGTCGGTACGAAGCCTGCGCAGGATGGACAGTCCGTCCTCTTCCGGCAGCATGATGTCAAGTAAGATCAGCTCCGGAGCAGTTTCCTGCATCGCCTTCCAGAATTCCGAGGGCAATGCAAAGCCCTTTGCCTCCATGCCGGAGCTGCCGAGGGTATAGACCACCAGCTCCCGGATGCTCGGGTCGTCCTCCACAAAATAGATCATGGGGCACCTCCCTGCTGTGATGTCTGGGCATGCTTCAGGAACTTGAAGATCAGGAACATGAAGACCCCGGTCAGCAAGGATCCCACAAGCACGCTCGTCGGAAAGAGCAGCGTCAGCAAATAGGCCTGATTGACGGCCGAGCGGCTCCTCGGGTCGTAGATATGATAGGGGTCGTCCGGGTCGATCATGATCTCCAGCTCCGTACCGGGCTGATACTGGATCTCCGACGTCTGGAAGCTGCCTGCGGCTTCGTAGCTCTGCCCGTTGTACTTGTATTTGTACACAGGCGAATACACCGTCCGCTGGCCGCTTGCCTCATCGTAGATCTCTGTCGCATCATTCCGGACGACCACGGCATAGATCTGTTCCGTGCAGCCCTCAGGATTGATATGCGGGATCTTCTTCTCAAAGGCGAACCTTGTGAGCAGAAACGGGATAAAGGACAGTGCAAGCGCAATGACAAAGATCACGACAAACACAGTTATCATGACCTTGTGTGGATTTTTCGCTTTTTTGTTAGGGTCAGGCTCGTGGTAGTTCATGGTCTCCTCCCTGATAGCGGAACTTTCAGGCAATGCCGAACAGCCGTCTGCCGTTTTCTGCGGCAATGCGGATCAGACTTTGCGCATCCGTCCCACGGATCTCTGCCGCACGCTCTGCCACGGCAGCGATCATCCGGCTGTCACAGCGCTTTCCCCGATAGGGGACAGGTGCCAGATAGGGGCAGTCTGTCTCGAACAGGAGCTGCTCCTCCGGAATGACGGCCATCGCCTCGACGACCTTGCGGGCATTCTTGTAGGTCAGTACGCCGCCGATGCCGATGTACAGCCCGAGCGATACAAGCTCCCGTGCCGTTTCCGCCGAGCCGGAAAAGCAATGCACCACGCCCTCCGGCCGCATCTGCCGCAGGATGCCGAGCGCATCGCCCATCGCATCCCGGATGTGCAGAATCGCCGGCAGCCTTAGCTCCTTTGCCAGCATAAGCTGCTGTTCAAGCACCGCATGCTCAAGATCACGGTCATAGCCCTCGTAGTGGTAGTCGAGCCCGATCTCGCCGATGGCACGGACTTTTTCATGCGCTGCCATGCCTTTGATCTGCTCGTACCAATCCTCCTGCAGGCCGTCCACCTGCTCCGGATGGATGCCCACGGCGCACCAGACATGCGGGTATTGCTCCGCTAAGGCGATGCAGGCACGGGAATCCGCCACGCTGCACCCGGCCAGCATCACACAGTCCACGCCTTCCTCCGGCAGACCGCCAAGCAGCTCCGCCCTGTCGGGATCGAAGCTGCTGTCCGCATAATGCGCATGGGTATCAAAAATGCCGGTGTACATCCTTATTCCTCGGAGGCCTCGTCCTCTGCAGCAGAATCCTCCTCAGGAGCGCTTTCCTCTGCGGGAGCGCCGTCCTCTGCCGGCTGCGCATTCACGGGCGCGGCATCAGATGAATCCGGCTTTTTCTGGCCGTCAAAGATGTCGGCAACAGAGCGCTGGAAATTGTTGCTGACCATGAAAACATCCTGATTCTCGCCCATCTGGCCGGTCACGATCCGGAACGAGGCAATGGTATTGCCGTAGTTGTACATATATTTGATCGCATTTTTCTCGTTGCTGTAGTCCACGGAGGTAATATCCGTATCCACGCACTTGTTGACCAGTGTGCGGAAATTGGCATCCATCGAGGACACGATGCGCTCCTTATCCGTCAGGTTGATCATCTCTGTCTCCGGCGCCTCTTCCGTCTCGATATCCGCGCTCTTCAGGATCTCAAGGTCTTTCCAGTTCCGCTCATACACGATGACCGGATAATACGTATAGACCT
>ONEQ01000254.1 GCA_900316885.1 uncultured Eubacteriales bacterium
CTCTCTCCGGAGGCGGAGGAGTTTATTGAGGACGAATCGGAGGAGATCGAAGCGCGGATGGAGCTGAAGGATTCCAGGCTCACGCTGCACCGCGCCATGCAGAGACTGCCGCAGAATTACAGGGAAATTCTGTACCTGCGGTACTTTGTCGATCTGTCCATGCGGGATGCGGCAAAGGTCATGCGCATCACCGAAAAACAGGCTGCGGCGATCGCCTATCAGGCACGCCAGCAGCTCAGAAAAATATTGGAAAAGGAGGGATATTCCGGTGAAGAACTATGACGAGATCACTGCCAGCGTTCTGCAGAAGGCAGCCGTCCGCACTGTCAAGCTCAAGCGCATCCGTTATGCCTGCACACTGAGCGCGGTCTGCTCTGCCTGCGTCATCGGCGGCGCGGCTTTCATGAAGCTCGATAAGCCGGAGCTCATGCCCTCTGAATCACAGACAGATACCATCTATTCCGCGTCTGATCCCTCCACGGACATCCCCGCCGAAACCACCGAAACCACAACATCTGCCACCACCCGCCTCACCACAACGGAGCCGCCGGCTACCACTGAGCCGACCACCGAGCCCGTTACCACTGCCGTCACGACATCGGCAGTATCCCAGACCGTTTCGGAGGTCATGACCGTTTATACCGTCGTATCCTCTGCACCCACTACGACAAGCATCACGAGTGCGACTCATGCGCCTGTGACGGTGATCTATACCACAATACCGCACACGACTGCCGGACCGCAGACAACTGCCAGACAGACCGAAACAACGGCTGCCGGGACAACTGTCCAGACCAGTGTGACTGTCCCGCAGACAACGGAGGCTGCTACTGCGGAAACAACACTCCCTGCGCCGGAAACCACGTTCACGACTGCGACCACCATGACAACCACTGCCGCTGCGCATACCGAATATACCGGTACCCTGCCGGATCCGGGGCTGACGCTCTGGGATCTGCTGGTGGATCTCTACCGTCACGATCAGCTCCCGTTCCGCTTAGAGGAGGAGACGACTGCCGCAGCCACAACGGTAACCGAATCCGCCGAAACGTCGGACACAACGGAAACAACCGGCTCCGCTGCATCGGAAACGCAGACGGAGACGGTGACGGAAACCTTCGCTGAGACCGCTTCGACCTGAATAAGAAATATCGCCGCAACCGGATTTTCCCGGCTGCGGCGATTTTTGCATTATAAGAGTGCCTTTTTGAAGGCGTTGTAGTTTTCCGGTCGCTCCGGCGTGCAGTAAACAGCAAATTCGACACGCTTGAAATAGCCCTCGAACTCCGGCAGGATCTCCTTGTACGCCTGTGCCACCACTGTGGGGTTATTCTTGAATGCACCGCATCCGAAGGCGCCCAGAACCAGCACGGTATCGCCCTGTGCTGCCGCTGCGCTGAGCATGTGGCGGGCACGGTGCTTGTGCAGATCCAGCAGCTCCTCGTTCGTCATGTGAACCTTCAGGTCGTTTCCGGGATTCATGCTGTTGTTGGGACGACTGCGCAGATTCGGTGCTGCACAGGTCAGGATGTCCACCTTGCACCACTCGGATTCCGGCATCCGCTTCGGATCGACGGTATCCGTCTTGATGATGTAAATATCCGGCGACCAGACACATGCATCGGTATAATGCGCATCACGGCGCTCTCTGTGGAAGGCATAATATTCCACAAACAGGCGGTTCGATTTCAGAACCGGGAACAGCGTCGAGCAGCGGCAGAGACACTCCTCCTGCGCCTGGGCGCCGCGCTCCACGCCGCCGCCGGGATTCGTTGCCGATGCAAAATTATGCACCGCAATGCGGTCGTCCGGGAATTCCCTGTGCAGGCGCATCGCAGCCTCAAAGCTGCGGGCTTTCGTGACAGTGACCTCGGTGCGGAAACCGAAATTCCGCGGCAGCGCGGGCGCATCCTCCTCCTTCCAGATGCGCGTGCGCTGGCGGCTTACGGTCACCGCCTGCGTCAGAGCCGGCTTTTCCTGGATCATTTTCATGGTATCTTCAAAAACTGCAATTAACTTTACGTGCTGATCGATCTGCATGGTGACTCACTCCTCGTATCGTTTTTCAAATTCTGTGATGATCTCGTCAAACATCGCCACGGCACTGTCAAATACATCCGTCCGGGTCATGTCCACACCGGCGACCTTCAGGGATTCGATCGGGTCTTTGGTGCTGCCGAGCTTCAGGAACGCAAAATAGCTCTCCAGTGCCCCCGGCTCGCCTGCGCGGATGCGCTTGACAATGTGGCTGGCGGCTGTCAGTCCGATGGCGTATTTGTAGACGTAGAAATTGTAGTAGAAATGCGGCACGCGCATCCATTCGCGTGCAATCTCCTCATCGAGAATGACCTCGCCCCCGAAATACTTCTCATTGAGCGCATAGTATTTCCCGCACAGGAGATCGGCAGTGAGCACCTCACCCGCTTCGCTGAGCGCATGGGTTTCCCGCTCAAATTCCGCGAACATGATCTGGCGGTAGATCGTGCCCTTGTAGAGCTCCATGAGATTGCCGAGGATCGCAAGCTGCTCCTCGCGGTCATCCGAATGCTCCAGACGATGGTACGCCAGCAGCAACTCATTCACCGTGGACGGCACCTCGGCAACGAAGATGCGGTAATCCGCATACTGCAGCGGATTGTTATGCCGCGTGAACCAGCTGTGCATGGAATGACCGGATTCGTGCGCCAGCGTGGAAACGTCCTCGTCAAGTCCCTGAAAATTCAGGAGAATATACGGCTCCGAGGTCGCGCATCCGCCGGAGAATGCGCCGCCGGTCTTGCCGGTATTCGGGTATACATCGACCCAGCGCTTCTCATAGCCTTCTTTCAGGATTTTCACATACACGATGCCAAGCATGGCAGTTGTGTCGTTATCGGCGATATCACTCACAACAAACTGAAAGACTTCGGCTACAACCTTAGCTTCGATGCCAATAACTTATTGGCATACAATCACAGCAGCATCAACCATAATGATTTTTGGGTGACTGTCTATGCAGATGGAAACGGTCGCCTGTATGGCAACACATCAACAGTACACGCTGACCTGAACCTGTCTCCCAAATATGGTTCACGATTCTTTTATAACTCTTCAGAGACAGAAAATGCTTCAGGATCTGACTTTATCTATTTCCATAATGGTAAGACACAATACAGAATACAGAATTCAAACGACAACAAGAAAAACGATGAAATAGAGAATTTCAAGGATAATTCAACCGATATATATTTTAATC
>ONEQ01000252.1 GCA_900316885.1 uncultured Eubacteriales bacterium
GTCAGTATGATCACCGTCGTCTCGTCGCCATAGCGCTCCCGAATCTCCTTTGCCGTATCGACGCCGTCCTTCTGCGGCATCTTCCAGTCGAGCAGCACCAGGTTGTACGGCTCCTGCTTGACATGCTGGACTTCAAGCATGCGCAGGGCTTCCTCGCCGCTCATGCTGACGTCAGCGCGGATGCCCGCCTCGTCAAGCACGGTTCTGGCGTGCTCGGCGGGAATCTCCTCGTCGTCGACGATGAGCACCCTCAGCAAACTCGGGTCGACTGAGTTTTCCCGGTTCGCTTCCCTGCTTTCGGCGTTCTTCAGTGTAATGACGACCGTGAACTCGGTGCCGACGCCCTTTTCGGTTTCCACGGTGATCGTACCGTTCATCATCTCCACGATGCTCTTGGTGATGGCCATGCCAAGGCCGGTGCTGCCGTATTTCGTCGTTCGTCCGCTGTCTGCCTGTGAAAAGGCGTCGAATATTTTCGGGATGAATTCCTTGTCCATGCCGATGCCCGTGTCCCTGATGCAGAATTTCAGCGTGGACTGATCCTCGAAAACCGCCGTCTTCTCGACGGTCAGCGCGACGCTGCCCGGCGCGTCCGTGAACTTGATGGCGTTGGAGAGGATATTGATGAGTACCTCCTTCAGCTTCATGTCGTCACCGATGTAGTAATCATCCACCCGGCTGAGCAGACGGCACTCGTAGTGCAGACCCTTGTCGCTGCACTGTGACATCACCATGGTGTTGATCTGCTCCAGCATCGCGCTGAAGGAGAACTCTTCCTTCCGGAGTACGATGTGCCCGGATTCAATGCGGCTCACGTCCAGTATGTCGTTGATCAGGGCGAGCAGGTGGCGGGCGCTGTCGCCGATCTTTTCAAGGTACTCCCGAAGCTGCGGGGTCAGCCCTTCCTCATGCAGCGCAAGCGTATCCAGACCGATGATGGCGTTCATAGGGGTGCGGATTTCATGGCTCATGTTGGAAAGGAAGGCGGTCTTGGCCTTGCTCGCCTCCTCTGCCAGCGTCAGCGCCTCCGCCAGCGCCTCGTTCTTTGCCATGGATTCGCGCATTTCCGCATCAATTTCAGTCAGGCCCAGGCCGATGGCATGCACCATATGATCGTCGCGTTCTTCCGCTCTCCGCACGCCGGCGGCGCGGATCATCTCATAGTATTCCCGATCTCCGTGCCTGGCCAGATAGCGATACGCGATAATGGGCTGCGTAGCCAGTCGTTTACGAATGTTGTCTGGATTGATGAAATCCAAAAAGCCGTCGCGATACATGTCTGTGACGTAGCTGTTGGCATAATATGTGAAACGTTCGAGGTACGGGAAATGGATGCCCACAGGCGTCTGGTCGGGATCGGAGGGATCGTCCCGGTAACACACGCCATCGTTCTCATCGAGGTTGATGTAATAGACGCAGCGATAGTCCGAGGCCATAGCCGTTATCATGCGATTCGACTGATCCTTGGTGCGGGTGTCGGTCACATCCACGCAGATGCCAAGGATGCACAGCCTGCCCGTCTGATCGATAAACTTGAGCTTCGTCGTCTGAAAGTGGCGTATAACGCCGTCCGTTCCAGCCACATCCTCGGAATAGACAAAGGGTTTCTCCATGGTAAGGGCCTTCCGGTCGTAATCAACAAAATGTTCCGCCGCTTCAGCAGGGAAGATTTGTGCATCCGTCAACCCGACCGCATCCTCCGGGCTTTTCAGATGCGCATAATCGGCAAAGGCCTGGTTGCAAGCCAGGTAAATCCCTGTCTTTGCATCCTTGGAGAAGCTCATGACGGGCATATTGTTCAGGAGGGCGTCGATCGACTGCTTCTGCTCCTGCCCGGTCCTGTACATCGTATTGTAGGTTTCCGCTACAAAACGCAATTCCTTGGCGCCCTCGACCGGGAATGTTTTGTCCTCCTGTATGGAATGAACGGACTGGTGCAGGGGGCGAACGATCAGCAACAGTACAAGCAGAAGCGTCAGAAGCGTGATGACGATTGAAACGGCTATAAGGATTCTCTGTTTACGAATCAGTCCGTTCAGCCGATCCGTCATCAACGTCTGCTGGCTCCCAAATTCTGACTCCAGGGAGTCAAGACATTTATGGACTGCGGCGGATATGGTTTCCTTTTTTCGACGATATTCCTGGTCGAATACCTTGGCCCGGGCCAAAGCATCTTTGCCCTCCGACGATAACGCCGCGTCCTTTTCTGACAGCTCTACCGTTCGGATCTCCTCAGGATAGGCTTTGATATCATAGCCGCAGGCGTCGATCTTCAGGCGCATGGAATAATACTCCCGATCCATCAACGCCAAGGATTCCTCCATTGCCGCAACCAGCGCCTGATAAGCCGGCGCATCACCTAAGTATTCGTGGATCCTGGCGACGGCTGCTTCTCTGCGCCGCGTTACATACGCTTCTTCAAAATAGTTATCCAGATAGACACGTTCCCCTGTCTCCGCAAAGCATCGCGCCTGCTCCGTGAGATAATCCGAACCCGCCTGCAGCGCAGACGCGTCCTTTTGCCACTGGATATACTGATCTGTCCGCGCTTGCAGTTCTAAGTACTGCGATCCGGTGACAAATGTCGCCCAAATCAGCAATACCGAGATGATGATGGCCGCCACAGTCATTACGAGGTTAGTGTTTTGTATGGAGATACCGTCCTTCCTGTATTTCATCATCATCATCCTCCTCCCGGAAGCCTCAATCATTGAACCATCATTCACAATCGATAACGCGGGTCATATTCTTTCAAGTGTCAGCATAATACTCGCATATCGATTGGTGTTTGTCCTTCGCTCTGTCCGCGGCAGCTATCGCGCGGGCAAATCTTTCCTCGATATCCGCCTCCTGCTGCGCATCAGAATACACGCCAAATCTCAGGCTGACTTTATCTGCCATTTCTTTTTCGGCAAATACTTCGGCCAGGAATTCGCTGATCAGCTGTTCATAGTCGTCCTGATGCGGGCAGTACAACAGGAACGTGTCTCCGCCCTGCCGGCATCCGATTCCGCCGATCCTGCGCGCCAGTTTCCGAACGCTTATGCCGATGCTGCGCAGCACGAGATCGCAAAACTGCCGTCCATACTTCTCGTTGACTGAATGAAAGCTATTGATGTCGCAGACCACGGCGTCCAGCGCGGTATCCCTGTATATATGATCCAGTCGGCTGACGTAGCGGAAGAAATAATCTTTGTTCAGTAGCCCCGTCAGCTTGTCGCGCTCGGTATGCCTGATCAGATCGCGATCCTCGGACAGCTCGATGCAC
>ONEQ01000251.1 GCA_900316885.1 uncultured Eubacteriales bacterium
CTCCGACCCGGACAGTCTCACCGGTGGGCTTGCCGTCCTCATCGAGCAGATCGACCACAACCACGCCGTGGAACACGCTCAGCGTGGTGATATAATCGCCGTATTCGTCGCGTGAGACGGTGACGCGGAAGCTCGTGCCGCGGACTGCCATCGTCGCCTTGGGCGCGGATACCTCATAGGTCGAATCCGCGGACAGCGGCTGGGTGCTTTCGTTGAGGATCGAGCCGCTTTTCACCACGATGGACGTCTTGTTGTCGTCCGGACCGCCCGCAGCGGTCAGCTCGAGCGAGGAATTCGGCTCCATCAGGATATATTTGGTATTGTCCAGGATCATACGCAGCGATCCGTCGTCAAACGTGGCGACCGTGTCGCCGCTTTCGAGGTTCATGCCCGCGTAAGGATCCAGATCTCCCAGCGTTCCGCGTGTGACCAGTGCCTTTCCGATCACCTCGAACACCTTGATGACGCGGTACTGATCGGGCTGGTTGTTCAGGATGACCCCTGTTACAACGGCTGCCGCGGTGACAATCAATGCGGAGATTGCAAGGAAGATTTTACTGTGCAGTAAAGCCAGCAGTTTCATGGCAAACCTCCTTTCAAAAAATCCATATTATGGTAGCAAATTGCAGAAAACGTTTATTTACTGTTATCTTACCATACTTAAACGATTTTGTCAATGTATTTTAAAAAAGATAGTGACAAATTTAAAAAAATGTGTTATAATGACTATACAAATACCCAGAAAGGCGGTGTCCCATGCAGTCCAGACCCACAGAACAGCAGAAAAGCTTGTATGTCAAGCTTGCCGAGACGCTTGTGATCGTCCTGGTGACCTTCGTGGTCTGCTTTTTCAACATCATCAGCTCCTTTGAGAAGCTCCTGACCGACCGGCTCTACCAGAAGCCGCGCGGCATCAACAACAAGATCAAAATCGTCGCGATCGATATGCGCACACTGCGCGAGATCGGCGCGATGGGCACCTGGTCGCGGCAGGTCTATGCGGATCTGCTTGACACCCTCGGTGACTACCCCGATGTGATCATCATGGATCTGATGCTGTTCGGTGAAATGGACGCATCCGGCGATCAGGCGCTGCGCGATGCATGTGCCCGGAACCCGGACATCGTGACCGGCTCCTACATCAACTACAACAGCGTCTACAGCTACCGCGAGGACGGAACGGTGTACATCGACAACTACAACATCGAAACCATCGACGAGCCGTTCATGGCGGACGTCTGTCAGACGGGCTTTGTCAATTCGCTCCCGGATACGGACGGCGTGATGCGCACCGCGCTCCTGACCGCCGACCGGGACGGGCAGCAGCTTTGCAGCCTGTCGTACCGCGCCTACCAGATGTACTGCGAAAAGCACGGAATCACACCGAATCTGCCGCGTCTGGAGAATGGCAGGATGAATATCCAGTATGCCGGGAAGCCCGGTGACTATGAGGTCATCCCGTTTTGCAGTGTCCGGAACGGCGAGGTCGATCCGCGCATTTTCAATGACTGCATCGTGGTTGTAGGCGCCTACGCAACGGGTCTGTATGACCAGTATGCCGTGCCAAACAGCTCGGATCTGATGTACGGATGCGAGATCCACGCCAACATCATCCAGGCGCTCCTCGACCAGAAATATCCCGTCCGCGCCAACCGGCTGACCGTCTCCGCGGTCTATGCCGTGCTTGCGGGGCTCATCTACCTCCTCTACCGCAGGATCCGTCCGGGCTTTTCCATCGCGCTCATGCTCGTGGTGACGGGATTTTTCTCCCTGCTGGCAATCGGGCTGAATGACGGGGGGCTGGTGCTGCCGTTCCTGTATTTCCCGCTGTTCGTGATTCTCGGCTGTGCGCTGTCCATCCTCCACAGCTATCTGGCTGCTGCGGCGGAGAAGAAGAAGATCTCGGATACCTTTAAAAAATACGTCGCCCCGCAAGTCGTCGAGGAGATCACCAAATCCGGCGGCTACAGCATACGGCTCGGCGGTGAAAGCCGTGAGATTGCGGTGCTGTTCGTGGATATCCGCGGCTTTACGCCCATGTCGGAGAATCTCGCCCCGGAGCAGGTCGTGGACATCCTCAACAGCTACCTTGAGCTGACCACCAATTCCATCTTCAACAACGGCGGCACACTGGATAAGTTCATCGGTGACGCGACCATGGCGGTGTTCAATGCGCCCTTCGATCTGGACGATTATGTGTTCAAGGCGGTCAAGACCGCGCTGGATATTGTCGCGGGCGGAGATGCGATCGAGAGCAAATTCCTCGAAAAATACGGGAGATCCGTCGGATTCGGCGTGGGCATCAACTGCGGCAGGGCGGTCGTGGGCAACATCGGATGCAGCTTCCGTATGGACTATACCGCCATCGGTGACACGGTCAACACCGCCGCCCGCCTCGAGGCGAATGCCAAACGCGGGCAGGTGCTCATCAGCGAGGAGGTCTACCAGAAGGTGAAAGACCGCGTGACGGTCGAGCCCATCGGCGCAATCCCCCTCAAGGGAAAATCCAACAGCGTGTTCGTCTATTCCCTGACAGGACTCGCGGACGCGCCGCAGGATACCATGGATATTGCATAGAAATTCTGCACAGCCCACTTGACAAATGCACAATACTGCTGTATACTAAATAATAGGCAAAACGCCCCGATTCGGTCAGGCTGTGTCAGAAATCAAATCGCAAAGGAGAATACTATGGGATTCAAGGTAATGGGCGTCACCGCAGGACGCAAGGACAGCAATTGTGAGATCCTTCTGAAGGAGGCGTTGCTTGTCTGTCAGGAGCAGGGCGCCGAGGTGACCATGATTAATCTGAAGGACTACGAGCTGCTCGACTGCACGGGCTGTACCTCGTGTACGATGGGCATGTCCATGGGTAAGCACACCGGCTGCTCACTCGACAAGAAGGACGACAAGAAGAAGATCATGGATGTGCTGCTCGATCAGGATGCCGTGATTTTCGCGGCACCGACCTATGCACTGATGCCGTCCTCGCTGTTCCTGAAATTCATGCACCGCAATCTCGCCTATGAGACGGCATTCCTCACCAAAATCGGCGCAATCGCACCGCGTGACCGCGTGGGTGCGCTGATCGCAGTCGGCGGCTCCACCCGTTCGTGGCAGTCGATGGCACTTGAGTGCATGCAGGCAACCACCTTCTCGAACAGCTTCAAGATCGTGGACATGTACATGGCAACGATGGTGCCGGCACCCGCACAGGTGCTCCTGCACGAGGAGAAGCTTGCACGTGCGCGTGAGATCGGCGCGAATATCATGAAGTCCCTGAATACCCCTGCCGCAGAGCGTGCATGGC
>ONEQ01000249.1 GCA_900316885.1 uncultured Eubacteriales bacterium
TCTTCGGTCCTAATTTCATGCCGAGCGTCAGACGGGCATAGGGCTGATTATCCTGATTCAGCACAGTTTCACTGTTGTACGACTCCGGACGCAGTTCCTTGAAACGGGACAGAGCTTCATCAAGCGTGTCGTATTTCTCGAATTTAGAGCGTGGATTCTCATTGTTTGCCCATGTTTTCAGATCGGCAATGACATAGAATTTGTACTTATCCTCTAATTTCAGTGAGAATTCCGGCATTTCTGTAAAGCCGCCGCGGTCCACATAATAGGCGCTATCATCCGGGAGCGTGATAACATCACTCACCGCGACCGAATGCCCGGTGAATCCATAGGGTTTCCCGCCGCTGCTCAGATCGAAAAAGACACGCTCCAGTTTTGCCTGCACAGTATCCCCCGGAACGGCATTCCAGTCGCCCTCATACACAAGACCATAATCTCCTATATTCAGCCCGATGTTCTGATTATCTGCATATGGTTCAAATCGAATCCCATGATACTGCGATCCTTCCTTGATCTGATAGATCCGGAACATCTCTGCCGGGTCTGTGCTACTTGTAGCACGTTTCTCGGAAATATTCTGCCGCAGATTCTCCGCCTGTTTCTGTAATTCCTGCATCTGCGCTGCAACTGCGGCGATTTCCGCATAATCCTTAACCGTGCTTTCCATGAGATCATGCAGCCGTTTTTCATGCTCCGCGATCTCGATTTCCACATGATCAAGCTCTTTTTCAGACGGCGATTTGAGAGAATACCGGTAATCCTCAAGCGACAGCCACGTCCCGACTGTCGGGCGAACATCCAGCACTTTCTGCGTATTAGGTTCGTCCTTCATAAGCTCCGCAAGCACGGCAGTCGCTTCCACCGGCGATACAAATTCCTCGGTCATGTCAGAATATTCGTCTGCCGGGCTGTTGGTCATGACGATCACGCGCTGATCGGCATCATACGAAAAGCCGGTGTATGTCCGGATGATCTCACTCTCATCATACTGCACGATCTGCTCCGTCATGGTCGTAAGCTGGATCTCACGGACATTCCGCAGGTCAATAGTAGATCCGTCCGGAAGAGAAAGAACCGGCGTATCCGTCTGTCTTTCGGCAAGATACGGGTCAATTTCAGTTATAGAAGAAGCGTCAGCCGCTTCTACGGTTGACGCTTCAAATACGCTATCCAGCTTGTCTTTTAAGGTGTCGTGATCGGGATCAGCACTCTCTCCCGCATCACCGTGCTGTCCGTGTAGAACGCTCTCGTTGTCTCCCACTTCCGGATCTCCTCGTAGCTCTCCGTCGGGCGCGGGTTCGCCTGTTCGTACTGGCTGTCCAGAATCTCCCGATACTCCTGCGCCGACCTGTCCACCGACCTCGCCACTGTCAGGTAATTCCCGTGAAACTGCATCACGTCCACCAGATCCGGGTGCTGTTCCTGCATGAAGTTCATCCACTTCATTCCGTATACCCCGATCGGCTGCTCCTCCAGACTCGGCTCCGCGCCCGTCAGGTTCATGCTGTATGTCCCGAACGTCGGATCCAGTTTGTACCAGATCTCCTGCGACATCACTTTCCGCAGCGAGTACGCCGGAAACCACTTCGTGTTGCTCTCCGTTTCGCTGAACGTCTGCGTCAGTTCCCAGCCGATCTCGCCGTTCACGCGCTTGCAGATCGCTTTGGTCAGCTTGTTCGTGAGCTGCTCCTGCGGAATCTCCGGCAGCTTCTCGTCCGGGATGCTGTTCTGCTCGTCTGCTGTCAGGGCTGTCCACTGTGCGTAAGTCATTCTCTCGTTCATGATGTTCCATCCTTTCTACTGCCTGCAAATTGTTGATGATGTTCTCGATTTTCAGGAGCGCATTTCGCGCATCGCGCGCTGTATAGGACAAAAACCGCAGGCGCTGTTCGTCCGTTTCTAACGCATTGAAAACCGATGTGTCCAGTTTGACAGGAAATCTGCCGCCGCCGACCTCTAACCGTCCCGCCATGATCGTCTGCACCGCCGTCACATAGCCCGTGCGGAATGTCTCAAATTCCTGCGGCGGGATACCCAGCACGCGCATACAGGTTGTGATGTGATCGACGGACAGGGATTGGCGGAGCGCTCCCATCAGCAGGGAATCCTCCGCATTTACGCCAAGTCCCGCCTTGATCGGACCAGCGTTCTGACGGTTGACCGTCCAGAGATAGGGCGGGATTTCCTCTTTGATCTGCGAAAAATCGTACAGATCGACCGTCTTTCCATCACCGCCGGTATAGCGGATAGCAGTTGCACCGCTGTTGACCGTGTAGTGCAGTCCCTCCCACTGCTCACGCGATGCGATGAATTGTGTGTCCGGGTTCTGGGCGTAGAACGCCAGCGCGATGTACGGGCTGTGCTTGAACACGCGCCCCTGAAACCGCAGGAAATCCGCGTATTTCTGGGGATTCTGCCCGATCTGACCGAGTGCATCCATGCTTGCATCACGCAAGCTGACTGCTGTTGTTTGATTGCTCATGTTTTCCTCCTTTACCATGATACCACTTTACCAGCATAAAGTCAAGAGTTTTTTGCGGGAATTTTCATTTTTTCTGTGTCATTATCAGCCCCTTTCAATAAATGCCGATGTTTCGGCAACAAATATTCCACAGAAACAATTCACCCCCAATGTGGAGAATTTTCTACTTGCAAACCCTGATGGGATGTGCTAAAATTAGAAATTGGAGACAACACATCAACAATCCCAATGGAGGTGTGTCGTAATGAGTTACAATGTTGAAGGCGGCGAGCTGGCACAAGGCGAAGCGGAGGAGTATATCCGTATGCTTCGAGCGCAGCATCCTGACCGCATCATCAAGAACGTAACATTCAAGGTCGATGGGGAATTTGTGGACGTGTCATACACTTATGACATGGTTCCTTTCGACCGTATCCGCCGGATCACCGGCTATCTCGTTGGCAGCCTTGATCGCTTCAACAACGCGAAGCGTGCCGAGGTGCTGGACAGAGTAGAGCACAGCGTCAACGGATATTGATCCCAGGACGAAAGCCTTTGGCAACTAGCCAAGGGCTTTCGCTCATTTATGCCTTCCGTGTTTTCCACTGATAGCTTGTTTTCCCCATGTATTCGTGTTTTTCGACTTCCGGAAGAACGATCGTCGTTTTCCCATCACGCATGAATGAAGTCTGCTTGCCGGACAGCAGTGTTTTGAGCTGCACTTCCGTCAGCGCATTGCCGAACACCTTTCCGAGATACATACCGCATTTCTTGGTACAGTAGAAGCCGTATTTCCCATTCAGCACATCACCGCCGCAATGCGGGCATTTGCCGATCGGAGTGACCTCGCGCTGAAAAGCACTGCTCTCATCCCGCGTGCCATAAACATACGATGTGATGCCCTGCATGAAATCGTCCGGAGCCATTTTCCCGCGCTCGATCTGTTGCAGCTGCATCTCCCATTCTGCCGTAAGCTGCGGAGATTTGACGGTATCCGGTACCACCTCGATCAGATGCACACCCTTTTCGGTTGCGAGGATATGCTTGTTTTTCCGCTCAATATAGCCGTGCTTGACAAGTCCCTCGATCACGGCAGCTCTGGTCGCAGGCGTGCCGAGTCCCTTCTTTTCGGTGTCCTCGTCATAGGCATCCTGCCCGGCGTGTTCCATTGCCGTGAGCAGCGTATCCTCGGTGAAATGCTTCGGCGGTGACGTCCAATGCTCCTGCACTGTTCCGGAAACGCTTGGAATCTGCTGCCCTTGCACGACTGCCGGAATCGTCTGCATTTGCTCCTGCTCTGTTTCCTTGCATTGCAGGGCATTCCGGCAAGCGGTTTCTATCGACTTCCAGCCATGATCCTTGACTGTCCTGCCGGTTGCTGTGAAATTGGTATCCGCACAGCGTACCGTAATTTTTGTTGCTTCGTATAGAAACGGCGCTCCGCTTGACATGACAAGGCGTGCCGCGATCAGATA
>ONEQ01000247.1 GCA_900316885.1 uncultured Eubacteriales bacterium
ATCATAAAAAGGCGGCGACACCTCCTCATCCTCCGGCACCGTGCGAAGGTTTGAAAGCGTGTCGCCTTTGTCCCCCCTGATGTTGCGCGAAATCCCATCCCGGGGTCCTTTTACCTTTTATCCTGTCACTTCATGGATCTGTTTATGAACCATCACCATACCGGCTTATCCTTCACTCCCCAACCTCCGATATGTCGCCCGCCCCGGCGTAGCCGCAGTCCCTGACCAGCCGCTGGCCTTCCTCCGTTCTCAGAAAATCGAACAGGCGCCTCTGAGCGCTGCCCTCGGGCGCGTCGACTCGCAGAACGGCATAAAATGGTTGCACGTAGGGATACGAACCGTCTTCAATCGCCGCCACGTCAGGCGCGACGGCGTCCACGCTCAGGATTTTGACCTCATCCATCGCGTACATGTTCGCCGCATAGAACCAGACGGAATAGCCGAGGGCGCCCGCGGCGTTGTCGTAATCGGCTACGCCCTCGATCAGGTCAGCCATTTCCGTCAGAACCATCATTTGCGGCGCTTCCATGATGACATCCTTCGGGACCGCGAGATTGTGCATCATCACCTGGGATCCCGAGGCATCCGGCCGCTGATATGGGATGATCGGAAGGTCTTCCCCGCCGTCGACCTGGCTCCAGTCCGTCTTTTCGCCGGTATAGATCGCTGTGATGTCCGCCTGAGACAGGTTGTTCACGGGATTATGGTTGTTGACCAGGAACACCAGAGCGTCGCGGCCGATGGGAATGAGCTCGTAATCCACGCCCTGATTGTCCATATATTCAAAGGACGCCTCGCTGGGTTCGTAAACCAGCAGCAAATCCGCCCTGCCGTCCGCCAATTCGTAGAAGGCGTAATTTGTCGTGTTGTGACGTATTGCGTCTTCCGCCTCCTGCGCCGTGCAACCGGTAAAAGCCTGCATGAGCGCGTAGCTCAGGGGCAGCGTGGCCGTCGAGCCATCCACAACCGGGTATTCATCCATGGGAATCAGCGCGCCTCCGTCCGGCGCGAGGCCTTCCGCCAGTCCGAGTCCGGAAACCATCCCGAGCGCCGCGATCATAACGCAGCAGATCAGCTTTTTCATTCTGTACCTCCATTCGCCGGATCGTCCGGCATAATACATACATTTATGTGCTTGTCAGTCCATCAGCGTCATGTAATTGCTGCGCTTGAGAACCCAGCCGCCGGTTGAATCGACGACCCCGTGCCACTGGCCGCGCCGCACTGAGTAGTAACCCTCGCAGACTTGTACGATGTAGTCGTACTTCGGCTCGAGAAGCTCGTTGCCGTCTAGGTCATACAGCCCGTAGCGCATCCTGTTCCAGTCAGGTCCTGTATATCCATCGCCGTAGTCGATGACGTCAAATAACGTGAGTTCAAGCGCGTATGCTCCGTCCGCGCCTGTCACGGCACGCAGCATTCCGACGCCGCTCATTACTGTATTGCCCTGGAAATCGCGCAGTTCGTACGTATAATCGTCGTAATTTCTGACGCAGTAGCGGTTTTGGTTGATGATCGAAAAATCCTTGTCATCGTCCCGGATGACGCAGATCAGTTCCCCGTCGAGACTGTAGGCGCGGGTCTGGTCGACGGACGCTCCACGCACCACCAGAGCGGCATTTTGGTCGATCCAGCCGTAATCCGCGTCGCCCACCACAAAGAGCGGCTTCAGCGTTTCCGCGTCCAGCACCGTGATGTCCGTGCCGCGCTGCGCGGACAGCGCTCTCTTCCGCTCGTCAAACACAGGGTTGATGGAGTCGTATTCAAACGGCAGCGCCGTATCCCCCTCGCGGTCGATCATGCCGATGCGGCCGTCCATCGAAACAATGGCGTAATTGCCAATAAAGCCGTATGTGTAATCGTAGATCGGCGGAATTTCCCAACTGCCGGTCGTGTCGATAAAGCCGATCAGCTCGCGCCCGCCGTCATTGACGCCTGCCGCGGCCAGTCCGTCGATGAAATCATCCAGCTCGTTCACATCTCCGCCTCCCAGCGTGATCTTCGCGACGGACACGCCGGGCCTGATGAGATCAGCTTCCGCTCTCTGAATGGCCCAGCTGTCATCCATCAGGCCGATATATGACCCTTCGCCAGTAGGAATCAGGGATTGATATGTGGGTTCGACGAGCGTTTCTCCATGCCAGCCATACAGGCCCATTAATCCATTTGTCGACTGGAATTCGATATGCTCACCATTCGGGGCCAGCCAGAAGCATGCGCCGTCTGTCAAGCGCTGGCCTTTTTCATCCAGCAGATAGCAGCGCATGTCCTCGCCTTCGGCCTTTGTCGCCGAAAACAACCGCTCGCCCGAGTCTGAAACAAGCGTGTAGATCGAAAGATAACCGTCGTCAGCGTACACATTGCCGCTCAGATCGATCAGACAGCTGCCCTCCGGCGCATTGTATGGATACAGCGCGTCTTGCGCGGGTTTCTCCTGCCCACCGTAGATCGTGCGTCCCGCCTGCGCGCAGGGGAGCATTGAGACCAGAACGATTGTCACAAGAATGGCCACTCTCTTCATTCTATTCACGTTCATGGTTATTCCTTTCATCATATATTTCATTCTGACACCCGCTTACGTCAGTTTGACGAATTCCATGGCAATATGTTCCGATACCCATTTGACTATTGACAACGCAGCCTGCAGATGTTAGAATAATTCATACCTATTTAGTAGGTTATATGGGCAAGTTCTCCACGCGAAAAAACAGCCTGCTTCACAATGCCTTTCACAGAAAGATTGGATGAAAACCCTCCCGCTGGACTTCGTCTCCTGGCACGGCTACTGCCACACGCCGAAGGACGCCGTAAAAGATCCTTACGTTTTGGAATTCCTTGGGCTTCAGGAATTGCCGACATATTCCGAAACGGAGCTTGAAACGCGCATCATCGACCATTTGCAGCAGTTTCTGTTGGAGTTGGGAAAAGGGTTTGCGTTTATCGGCAGGCAGGTACGCTTTACGTTTGACGAAGAGCATTTTCGCGTCGATCTTGTCTTTTATAACCGGTTGCTCCGCTGTTTCGTTCTGTTCGATCTGAAGATCGGGGAACTGAAGCATCAGGATATCGGTCAAATGCAGATGTACGTGCATTACTATGACCGTAAAATAAAGCTGGAGGATGAGAACCCCACCATCGGTATCATCCTGTGTAAGGATAAGAATCGCGCAGTCGTTGAAATGACGCTGCCGGAAGATAATTCGCAGATTTTTGCGAGTAAATATGAAACCGTATTACCTCGTAAAGAAGATCTTCAGCGTCTGCTAACGGAGCAGATGGAAGAGAACGCGGAAGCGTAACCGCATACTTCCGGCCTGTCCCGATTGACATTTTCTGCGAATCGGATTATAATGGAGGCACAAAAGAGGTGAAATCCATGCTTGACGCACAGCAGTCCCTGCTT
>ONEQ01000256.1 GCA_900316885.1 uncultured Eubacteriales bacterium
CCCCATAAATGCGATGCTTTTATGACCCGTGTGCAAGTCGCGATTTTTCTGCAAAACGGTCGTCTGCCCGAAAAATCCGGCAGTAAATGCCGTGTCCGGATTCTGGTACACCTCGATCGGCGTACCGACCTGCTCGATGCGTCCGCGGTTCGTGACAATGATCTCGTCGGCAACTTCAATTGCTTCGTCCTGATCGTGTGTGACGAAGATACTTGTTACCCCAAGCTGCCCGATCATGTCTTTCAGCCAGGTGCGGAGCTCTGCGCGAACCTTCGCGTCAATCGCTGCAAACGGTTCGTCCAGCAGCAAAAGCTGCGGATTCGGTGCCAGGGCTCTGGCAAAGGCGACACGCTGCCGCTGACCGCCCGATAACTGCGACGGATAGCGATCCTCCAGCCCCGCGAGTCCCACGAGTTTCTGACGAGGAACACGATGGTGGACGTATAGGGCGAGCTGTCCAGCGGGAATTCCGATACCCAGCCCGGCTCGATCAGTCCGGCATCCTCGACTGCCTTGACATCATATTCGAGCGCAAGGGTCACGACATCGGCTTCCAGACCGTTGGCAACCTCCAGCGCCTGCTTGCCGGAGCCGCCGTGCGACTGCGTGATCTGAATGTCGCCGCCGGTGGTCTGCTTCCAATGCTCTGCAAACAGCTTGTTGTAATTCTCATACAGCTCACGGGTCGGGTCGTAGGAGACATTGGTCAGGGTGACCGCGCCGTTTTCATTGGCGGATGCGGTTCTGCCGCAGCCTGTCAGGGCGGTCAGACCAGAAATGCCAAGCACTGCTGCAAGCGCAAAACTGATGATTCTCTTTTTCATAAAACATAACCTCTTTCTCTTTTTTTGAAATCATAACGAACGGACATCCTGTTTTACATGCGGTAGATGCCGCCTGCACTGCAACATCGTCTCATCATAAATCCATCCTTTCTGTAATGAAGGAATTCTCGTTTCCTTCTGGTAATATTGTAGCATGAAGATTTCGATTTGTCCAATACTTGCTCCCTATCATCCATCATAGATTTTGAGTAGTACTAGGACTTTTTGATAATGGTTATTCAAAAAAATGAGAACCCGATTTTCATCAGGTTCTCATTCGATTTATGCAGAACAGGCTTCCAGAATGACATTCCGAAACTTATCCCAGCCAACGCGGTCGAGTGTAAACTTGAACCGTTCGCCGGGCTTGGCATGGTCGGCAAAGAATTGCACCGCTGCATCGCAGACACGGAACAGCTTCTCCTTGTCCTCAATGAACGGAATGATCGGCTCGCCCTTGGAAATGCTGTTGCCGAACAGACCGCCGAAGCTCACAATATAGCCGCTAACGGTGTCATATGCATCGGTCGGACAGGATTTGACGCATCTGCCGCAGAAATTGCACTTGCAGGCATCCACGGAAATCTTGCCGTCGGTGATCGAAATCGCGCCGGTGCGGCACGCCTTCTCACAGACGCCGCACCCGATGCAGTCGGCTTCCCGCCATGTCACCTGCATCGCGCCCTTGATGCCGAGATCGTTTTCCTCGGCTTTCAGGCAGTTGTTCTGGCATCCGGTGATGCCGAATTTGAACTTGTGCGGAAGCTCGCGGGCGAAATAATGCGCATCCAGCTCCTTGGCAAGTGCAAAGGTGTCAATACAGCCGCTGGGACAAATTGCCTCGCCCTGACAGGCGGTCACGGTGCGGACTCTGGGACCGCAGGCACCGGGTTCCACGCCGCTCTCCGCCAGCGCAGATTTGACCTCGTCGATCTGGCCGAGCTTGATGAACGGAATTTCGATGCTCTGCCGCGAGGTCAGATGCACATGCCCGTCACCGTATTTTGCTGCAACCTCTGCGATTTTCGCAAGCTGCTCTGCACTGACATTGCCGCCGACAACACGGAGCCGCAGAGAAAAACAATTCTTCTGCTTCTGCCGCATGAAGCCGCCCTTTTTTAATGCTGCGTAATCTGCTGCCATGTTGATTCCTCCTTGGGATCGTCTTTGTTTCTGTAAACCTATTAAACTGACTTTTCCTATTTGTATAATAGTATTATATCGCAAAAAAATGCGAATGTCAATGAATTCAGCTATACTTCTTTTTTATGATCGAGCATAGAAAATGCATATAGGGAGGCATTTGCCTCCCCATTCCGAACTATTACCGGAAATCTGCAATCACGCGGCACGTCTGCTCCAGATCCACATCCGTGTGCGCCAGCGAGACGAACATCGCCTCAAACTGCGAGGGCGCCGCATAGATGCCGTGATCGAGCAGCCAGCCGTAATACCGCGCATATTCGCCCGTATCGCAGGTGCGGACATCCGCATAGGTGCGCACCGGTCTGTCCGTAAAGAATACCGTCAGCAGCGAGCCTTCGCGGTTGATGTTCAGCCCGGCGCTGCGCATGGCGGCTTCGAGCTTTGCGGCTTTGACATTCAGAAGACTGTACGCATCCGGCTGTGTTTCCAGTTTTTGAAGCGTCGCATTTCCGGCAGCGACCGCAACCGGATTGCCGGAGAGCGTCCCCGCCTGATAGACCGATCCGAGCGGCGCCACAACCTCCATGATCTCTTTTCTGCCGCCGTAGGCAGCCAGCGGCATCCCGCCGCCGACGATTTTGCCGAGCGCCGTCAGATCCGGCGTGATGTGATACTTTCCCTGCGCACCGGAGAGCGAGAGCCGGAATCCTGTGATGACCTCGTCAAACAGCAGAAGTGCTCCATACCGTGTCGTGATCTCCCGCAGAAATGCGAGAAATCCCTCTGCCGGCGGCACCACACCCATATTCGCCGCACACGGCTCCACGACAACGCAGGCGATGTCGTTTCCGTAGTCTGCAAAGAGCTTTTCGACGGAATCGGGGTCATTGTACTGCGCCACGAGCGTATTTTCCGCATAGCCGGACGGCACGCCGGCACTGTCCGGCACGGCATTTGTCAGCAGACCGGAGCCGGCTTTCACCAGCAATCCGTCCGCATGACCATGGTAGCAGCCCTCAAATTTCACGATCTTGTCGCGGTGCGTGAACCCCCGCGCCGCCCGCACGGCGCTCATGACCGCCTCCGTGCCGGAATTGACAAGCCGCATGAGCTCCATCGAGGGGAAATGCCGCCGGATGCGCTCACAAAGCTCGATTTCCCCCGCATGGCACGCGCCGAAGGTCAGACCGCAT
>ONEQ01000244.1 GCA_900316885.1 uncultured Eubacteriales bacterium
CCGTCATACTGGTAAACGTCGAGTCCGTCCGCAGCATTCTGATATTTGTAAAGCGACGTGCGTTTGGTAATGGTGTAGGGGCGGGGAGCCTTGGCATCGAATCCGGCTTCCAGTTCGTAATAAACGCCGTCTACCTCCGCAAGTGCGTTGACATGAGCGGAACCGGCACCCGGATCACGCCTGGCGTTGCGTACCCATGCCCTGATGCCCAGACGCTGACACATTTCTGCAAGCATTGTTGCACTTCCGGCACAGTTGCCGGTATTGTATGCAAGCATTTCGATGTAATCCCAATGATCTGAATCGTAGTTCATGGAAGCCGGGAGTTTGCCGATGATCTCCAGTTTTTCGAGGTCAGTCATGTCATGTCAGTCATGTCATCTGTGATGTTTTCATTCAGAAATTCCGTGATTCTCTTATCGGCATATATAGGCGCATAGTCCTCCGTTTTCACATGGAGGAAAGAAACTGTATCCCCATCTGTGATCTGAATGATCGTTTCGCCGTAGTTCTTTGTTGGTGTGACTAGACCTGTTTCGGATACCTCTGCGGCATTTCCTACAATGACTGCGAAAGCGGCTTTGTCACTCGCTGTCTGGATCTGATAAGAAGTATCCTCCTCCGGAACAATCGTGGATGGGGTCGCTGTATATAACGTGGTATTCTGATGAAGCGAAGTATCTTCTTTTTCAAAGTGAACGATTGCCTGATAAAGCGCATTGTTCCCTTTGCCGACATTTATCATGCCCCAATCCTGTACAGAGCCTGCATAATAAATATCCTTCAGATTTTTGCAATTGATCGCTCTATTGGTAATCATGGTCAGGCTTTTCGGCAGCGTGAGGGTTTCCAGAGAGTCGCATCCGTTGATAATGTCGTTAAGTTCTGTCACACCATCAGGTATTGTGAGCGTTTTCAGATTGCTGCAATTTTTGAAAGTATCGTAACCGATTGCCGTCATGCGTGTCGGAAGTACAACATAATTCAGGTTCTTGGCATTGGCGAACGCTTCATGTTCGAGCTCCGTGACGGTATCCGGCACGGTGAAGGATGAATCTGGTTTTGTCTGCGGATAGAACAGCAGCCTACTCCCGTCCTTTGTATAGAGTACATGATCTACAGCCCGATAGTGCGCATTTTCCGGTTCCACCGTGAGCGTTTCCAGTGCACTGCATCCGTTCAGAGCACCGGTCATGCCCGTGACAGACGACGGGATATGGAGGGAGGTCAGCGATGTACAGCCTGCAAATGCACCTGCCATGCTTTTGACACCTTCGCCAATGGTGACGCCCGCAAGTCCCTTGCAGCCCTGAAACGCAAAATCCATTTCCCGGACACTCGCCGGGATGGTAATTCCGGTCAGTGCAGTACAATTGTAAAATGCACGGTTCATGACCTCAAGTTTATCCGGAAGATCCATTTTTTTCAGGCTTGTGCAGCTTTCAAAGCATCCCAGTCCGAGGGCTTTCAAGGAGGATGGGAGCTGCAGTGCTGTCAGTTCAACACACCCCCAAAACGCATTGTCACCGATTTCCGTCAGACTGTCTGGAATCGAAATGGATGTTAGCGCTTTACAGCTTGCAAAGCAATTGGTCGGGATGACCGTTAGATTGCCGGGGAGCATAACAGATTCCAGCTTCAGGCATCCAGTGCAGCAGGCATCGCCAAGATCGGTGACAGAGTCCGGAATCGTGAGGGACGTGATCTCCCGATTGTTACTAAATGCGCCGCCTGTGATTCTAGTGACTGTATCCGGTATGATAACATTACCGCTGGCAGCAGAAGCATCTATGAGCATTCCGTTCACTATCACCAATGGACTCTTCACTTGCTGCTCAGTGAGCCACGGTGTAACCAGAAAAGCTTTGGAGCCAATTTTCTTCAAAGTGGAGGGAAATGTCACATCTGTCAGGCTTTCACAGCATTGGAATGCATCATCGCCGATGGTCGTCAGTCCCTCCGGGAGCGTGACATCCTTCAGCCCTGCATTGCAGAATGCACCCATGCCAATTTCTTTTAATGTAGACGGCAGTTGAACAGCAGTCAGACCTGTATCTGCGGAAAACGCATAATCCCCGATTTTTGTCACGCCCTCCGGGATGATCCGTTCCCCATTGCTTTTGTCGGAAACTGCAAGCAGAATACCGTTCACAATGATAAATTCATTCTTTTCAAGCTGTGCTTCCCACCAGGGGCTTCCTTCAAAGCTGGAGCGTGCGAGACAAGTCACAGAGGGCGGAACGATCATCTCACGCAGCTTGGGACAATTTGAAAACATATGATATCCCAGATACTGCAAGGAAGCCGGCAGGGTGACAGAGGTCAGCTCACTGCATTTCTGAAAGGTGCTTTCCGTTACATGGGTGACAGGCAGCCCCTCGATGGTATCCGGAATAACAGCTTCTGTGGCATCTGCATCGCAGCCAAGGATATAAATCGAACCTTCCGTGACAGTGTAGGTAAAAATTCCGTCTGTATATGGTATGTTTTCCTCATAAGCTGATGCTGCTAAAGCTGGATTTACAGTCGTTGGTACCGGTGCGGATACCAGCGATGCGGAAAGGCAAACGGACAGAACTGAACTTAACAGTCGCTTGATGTTCATAATAGATTAGCTCCTTTATCACATGAAATGATTTGATTATATTATAGCATTATACGGTTATTGTGTCAAGCTATGTGATGGTTCTATTCTTTTCCATTTTATGAGAAAAATCAACAGATTGACCGTTTTCGATAAGACAAGTCCAAATGCCGATCACAAGTATAACTCCTATGATTATGGAAAGCTAAGTCATTCTGTCATTTCAAGCACATACTTCAGGATGGAAAGGGAATCTTCTGATGTCACATTGCTATCATGGTTCACATCTGCTTGCGTCATTGCAGCATCATCCAGACCGGTCATTGTGTCGGGAGCTGTTTGAGATGCTTCCACAGACAACGACGTTGTGAAAACTGCGGAAGTTCCGTCATGATCAGACAAAGCAGTCACTGTATCAGAAACAGCAATCCGCGTGAATGCGGCAGTACTATCTTGTGTTTCCAGAATCCGTGTTGTCTCAACAAAAGCGACCGGCGGTTTTTCAGGCAGATTCAGGACAACAGCCGTTCCGATTCCGACTGCTGTTTTGACGGAAAGTGCAGCACGTCCCGTGATCTCCGCCAGAATGCCCCAGCGTGCCAGAACAGGAGCAATCTGCTTTGCGTTTCCGGCATCGTAGCGCAGCATCGGCATCACGCACGGAACACCGGACAGCAGCGTTTCGGCAGATGTTCCAAGCGACTCACGCAGCATGCGGCGGGCAAGGTAAAGCCGGGATTTGACCGTTCCTTCCGTGCATTCCATGCGCCCTGCGATCTCACCTACTGTCAGCTCATCATAATAATAGAGCAGAACCGTCATGCGCTGGACGGAGGAAAGCGCATTGTCGATGGGGCGGAGCATCAGACGGCGCAGCTCTCGGCGCTCTGCAATATGGACAGGACCGAGCAGCTCATCCTCCGGTGCAGTATCCGGAATCTGTTCGGTGAGCTGCTCCAGACGATATTTTTTCAGCCTGTTGAGAAAGGCGTTATGTGCGATGGAGCGCAGCCATGCCGGAAAATTGATACCGGCATACTGCGGCAACTTGACCCAAGCCGTCAGATAGACCTCCTGCAACAGATCCTGTGTGTCAAATTCATTGCCGCACAGACGTTTGCAGTAAGTATACTCTGAAAAACATCTATGAATCCGACCGAATCATGCATTTATTTACTATAAAACAGGGAAAATACAGTTGCCGTTATTTGTATCATTCCTACGGGGAAGTAGCCCTTGTGACGATACGGGTATACCGTCGAAGCGGATACTCGCCGTCATGCGGCTCGCCTGCAAATGCAGCGGACATTTTCCCCGGTAGGAGTACACGGTTCACACCGCAGCGAAACAGCAGGCTAGTCAGTTCCTCCCGGTCAGAAGCATCGCAGATCAGTCCAGCCGTCTGCAAATAATCCTTCGCAGTCCGGAGTGTGCGCATCAGATCCCGGCGCGGCAGGGGCTTGACCAGTATGTTTCCATACATCGCAGAAAGCTCCAGCGCATTGTCCGCACAGGCAGTCACGCTGCAATTTTTTCCTTGAAAGACACGGAAATCCGGCTCTGTTCCGCTGATGACAGCTTCCAGCTCCTCCGTATAGCGGCGCAGCGTCAGACCGGCAGCGGCACCCGGCTCCGTAACAGGGAACTGTGCGGCGGCATTCTCCAGATACGGGAGAAACGCCTCACAGAAATGATGAATTACCGCCATATCCTCAGTATCCAAATAGATTACCTGACACGAGCTGCACAGAAGCTGTCTGGTTTGCAGGATATGCGATGCAAGTGCCGAAAGGTCTGATTTTGTCGGTTCCCCGGCAATGTAACAGAAGCCGAGCCGGTGTCCCCATTCGATGAGTTTGCAGCCGATCGGTGCAAGCTGCCGCACGGCATGGACTGCTGCATCACCGCCCCAGACTGCAATGCCGTCTGAAACTGCTGCAAGTGCCTGCATTCCGGCAATATCCGTGGAGGATGTGTCAAACACATAGATAAAATCCTGCAGTTCCGGACTTTCCGCAAGCAGCATCTGAAAGAACTGAATGGTCAGCCCCTTGTCCGCCTGCGGGAGCTTGAGCAGGTTAATATTCCCCGCAAGCAGACCCTCGATGACACTCCACGCCGGAAGCGCGTCCATATTGCCCGCTGCAACGTGCAGGATCACGCCGAGCGGCATCGTCTGCACAATGATGTTACCCGCTTTGACGGGCACTTCCCAGTCTTCGCCCAGTTCCGTCCGCACTTCGTAAGACAGTGCCTCCCGTGAGAGCTGCTGCGCGGCATACTGCACCTGTGAGCGAAGCTGTTTATCCTCCAACAGCGCATCAAAAGCCCCTTCCGCAATGCGTCGGCTCATGCGGTCAAGTGCGTCGATCACGGCTGCGCAGGAGAGTGTCCGGTGTTCCCGCGTCTCGTTGATGCGCTCCGGGAGTTCAGAAAGTATGCGGGACTGCTCTGCCGAATCGTAGACCTTTCCGCCTGCAAGAATCATGACGTTCCTCCTTTCAGATAGGCTTCTGCACCGGCAGCACAGGTCTTGATATCGCGCTGTCCGACACGACCCAGAATTTCCAGATAGGGCGAAGTGCAGCCGCAGGGACATTCCCGCCCGTCGTGCAGAATGCCGAGGTCATCGGTCATGACGCTTGTGACGGGAACGGCTTTTATCATCGGTGTGAGCAGATTGACAAGCCCGGTCTGACCGTAGGGAAGCGGCGCAAGCGTGCGGACATCGCGGATGATAACGCGGCTGTAGCCTGCTGTAAAGGTCTTGCATATAGTAGCTGTGATAAAACTTCTATATGAGCGCAATCCTAAGACGCTGTTCCTTTTTTGTATCCCCAAAATGATGTTTACCCATACTACTTGAAATACCTGTAAAACTGTGCTATAATAGTAAAAAAGACGAGGTGAGCCTATGCCGAACATTTTGATAATAGACGATGATGCAAGCATCAGTGATATGCTCTCCGAAGCTCTTTCTGAGAAGGGCTATGCCGTACAAACGGCGTATTCAGGTACAGAAGCCCTCATGCTGTTATCACAGAGCAAGCCTGATCTGATTTTGCTTGACCTGATGCTCCCCGGATTATCAGGTGAGGAGTTA
>ONEQ01000243.1 GCA_900316885.1 uncultured Eubacteriales bacterium
CACCACATCAATCAGGCTATCAAGGCTAACGGCGTTATGAAGAACGATATCGACTACGTTGTCAAGGACGGCGAGATCATCATCGTTGACGAATTCACAGGCCGTCTCATGATGGGCCGTAGATTCAACGACGGTCTCCATCAGGCTATCGAGGCTAAGGAAGGCGTTAAGATCAAGAGCGAGTCAAAGACTCTTGCTACCATCACTTTCCAGAACTTCTTCCGTCTTTATACAAAGCTGTCGGGTATGACAGGTACTGCTATGACCGAGGAGGACGAGTTCAAGGAGATCTACAAGCTGGACGTTATCGCCATCCCGACGAACCGTCCGGTCATCCGTATCGACCATCCGGATCAGGTATACCGTTCCGAGAAGGGCAAGTACGAGTGCATCATTGAGCAGATCATCGAGTGCCACGAGAAAGGACAGCCTGTCCTCGTGGGTACCGTTTCCATCGAGAAGTCCGAGCTGCTGTCCAAGCTGCTGAAAAAGCGCGGCATCAAGCATGAGGTGCTGAACGCAAAGTACCACGCAAAGGAAGCAGAGATCGTTGCACAGGCAGGTAAGCTGGGTGCGGTTACCATCGCAACCAACATGGCAGGCCGTGGTACCGATATTATCCTCGGCGGTAACGCTGAGTTCTCCGCCCGTGCCGCACTCCGCAAGCTCGAGAAGTATGACGAGACTGTTATCAACGAGGCAATCGGCTTCGCAGATACAGAGGATGAGGTGATCCTCGAGGCGCGTGCGGAATACCGCAAGCTCTACGACAAGTTCGATGCACAGGTCAAGGAGGCTGCTGTCGCTGTCCGCGAGGCAGGCGGTCTGTTCATCATCGGTACCGAGCGTCACGAATCCAGACGTATCGATAACCAGCTCCGCGGTCGTTCCGGCCGTCAGGGCGACCCCGGTGAGAGCCGCTTCTTCCTCTCTGTAGAGGACGATCTGATGCGTATCTTCGCCGGCGACAGAATGGAGAACGTGATGCGTTCCCTGAATGTCGAGGAGACACAGCCCATCGAGTCCAAGTGGCTCACCAAGATCATCGCCTCCTCTCAGAAGAAGGTCGAGGGCAGAAACTTCTCCATCCGTAAGAATACCGTCAACTATGATGACGTTATGAATGCACAGCGTGAGATTATCTACGGTCAGCGCCGCCAGGTGCTCGACGGTGAGGATCTGCACGATTCCATCCTCCAGATGATGACCGACCTCGTCGGTGCGATTGTACCGCAGTATCTCGGTGAGGAGGATGTACAGGACAACTGGAATCTGGTCGGACTGCGTGACTTCTTCTTCGGCTGGGTACTGGGCGACGGCGATCTCGTCTTCTCTGACGAGGAGCTCGAAAAGCAGACTCGCACCTCCATCAGCGATTACCTGATCGACAAGATGAAGACCATGTATGCCGAGAAGGAAGAACGCTACGGCGAGAAGATCATCCGCGAGCTGGAGCGTGTTGTCATGCTCAAGGTGGTTGACACCAAGTGGATGGCACACATCGATGACATGCAGGAGCTCAAGCGCGGTATCTCCCTGAGAAGCTACGGTCAGAAGAACCCGGTCGTTGAGTACCGTTATGAGGGCTTCGACATGTTCGATGCCATGGTTGAGAGCATCCGCGAGGATACCGTCCGCATGCTGCTGACCATCCAGATCCAGGGCGCACAGGCGCCGGAGCGTGAGCAGGTCGCAAAGCCCGATGCACCGAATGCCGGCAGCATTGAGGCAAAGGCAGCGGCTAAGAAGATCGGCCCGAACGATCCGTGTCCCTGCGGCAGCGGCAAAAAGTACAAAAAGTGCTGCGGCATGAACGCCAACAATTGATGATTTCAGCCCTCTCCGCTGCGGAGGGGGCTGCTTTACTAGGAGAAATCAATGGATTACAGCAATTTTGCGGCGTATTACGATGCGCTGACCCGGAATGTGGAATACGAAAAACGCGCGATGCGGCTGCATTATCTGATCCGGCAGTACATCCGCACGGAAACGGACGGCACGCTGCTGACCGATCTCGCCTGCGGAAGCGGTTCACTGAGCGAAGAACTGGCAAAGCTCGGCTATGATGTCATCGGCGTGGACAATTCGCCCGCGATGCTCTCGGCTGCGATGGACAAGAAAATGCGCAGCGGTCTGCCCATCCAGTACCTCTGTCAGGACATGCGTGAGCTTGACATGTTCGGAACGATTGACGTGACCGTGTGCATGCTCGACAGCCTCAATCACCTCGGAACGCTGGAGGACTGGCAGCGGGTATTTGAGCGTGTGTCGCTGTTCGCGCAGCCGGGCGGGCTGTTTCTGTTCGACATGAACACGCTCTGGAAGCACCGCGAAATCCTCGCAGACAAGGTCTTTCTCTACGATCTGGACGATGTGTTCTGCGCGTGGGAGAATCATCTGCTTGAGGATAATGCCACGGTCGAGGAGCAGCTCACGTTCTTCGAGCGCGACGGCGAGAGCTGGTACCGGTCGGAGGAGCTCATCACGGAGCGTGCCTTCCCGGTGCAGACCATCGAGGGGCTGATCCGAATCGCGGGACTGGAGCTCGTGGCGGAGTATGATGCCGACAAGGATCTGGACACGCCGGAGCAGCTCTCCCCTGTTTCGGATACGACGGAGCGGATTTTGTTTGTGGCGCGGAAGAGCATATGATTACAGCACCCGTATCGCAGGAGCAGTTGGCTTTCTGGAAAAAACTCTGGGAACAGAACAGATCTTCATTACAACCAAATCGAATCACCGGAGCGGAACTGAATGCTTACTTTTGTAAAAAATACGCGCCGGCGATTCTGGATGATCCCGGCTTTCGGGAGGTCGTGCACGATAACCTGATGCAAAGATACAGCGATCGTTTGGATTATTCTCCGGAAATGAACTGCTACTTGCTCCGATCAGATATTTATGTAGGGATCGAATTAAAAACCGGATTTTTTCATATTGAAAGTATTCACATAGATCAGTGCATACCAATCTATGATGATTTGTTTGTTCAGAGAGGACTGGATGCAGATGATTTACAGAATTATGTTCTGGTAGGACAATATCTGGAGCTTCTGCAAACGCACTCCGATCATCAAGGGAAATAAGGAAAGGAGAACCCCTATGGCAATTATCAAACGTGCCATCTCCGCAGATGGCAGTGTGGTCGCATCGGCACTCGATTCGACCGATATAGTGGCAAAAATCGAAGCCTATCATCACCCGTCCGCAGTCGTGACCGCCGCCCTCGGACGGCTGGCAACCGCCGCATCCCTCATGGGCTACGGGCAGAAGAACGAGGGCGATCAGCTCACCCTCCGCGTGGACGGTGACGGGCCAATCGGCAGCATGGTCGCGGTCGCGGACAGCTGGGGCAATGTCAAGTGCTGCGCAGATAACTACATCGTCGAGATTCCGCTGAATACTAAGGGCAAGCTCGACGTCGGCGGTG
>ONEQ01000334.1 GCA_900316885.1 uncultured Eubacteriales bacterium
AATGACTGCACCGAGCGCATTTTTCATCATAGCGATAGGACTGAAACCTACCAGTCCGTTAAAACCCAGACCGGGGATATGCAGTATCTCATCCCGCTGAAAAATGATATCCTTGTCATGCTCACCCGGCTTTTCATCGGTGTACGCATGATAGGTGTAAAACAGATCACCGCTTTTCGGATCGCGGTCGATCTCGATGTTTTCCGGCAGCAGCGGATACAGACCAATAATCTGATTCTTTCCGTCACGCACAATTTGTGCGTAGGCGTTTCCCCATAATAAAAGGTGACACATCAGTGCCTCCCAGAATGAAAACGATGACATCTCCGGATTCGGCTGCCGGTACAAAACCTTGTACAGCGGATGGTCGGTCGCCAGTTCCTTATCCTCGCCCTTACCGGTGTATCTGTACAGATGCAGCGGAAGTCCGGCGATGGTGTTGGAAAGCAAGCGGACACAGGCATAAACCGTCACGATCTGCATTGCCGTGCGCTCATCCACACGTTCTCCGCTGTGCGTCATGCCGAAAACGAACAGGTTTCCGGAATCCCTGACGTTATCCTGAATGTCCGGTAATTTCGGCGCATCTCTCGGCTTATTGAAGCCGAATAAGCTCAAAAAGCCCATAGTATCTACCCCCAGTCTAAAATACGATCAAGTCGTGATCCGGATCATCGTAAACGCTGCCGTCCAGTTCATGACGGATACAGCGGTCAAGTGCCATGATCCATGCGACAATGCCGTCGATCTTTTCCGTGGATTTTTTCTTGGATGGCTTGATATTCTCAGCCGCATCCATCTCAGCGACCACATTACCCGCCATCCAGCGCAGGACAGGGTTGCCGCCATGAATAAAGTTTCCTTCAAGAAGCAGCTTGTACAGTTCCTTCATCGGCGGTGACATATCCTTGAAGCCCATTCCCATCGGTACAATTGTGAATCCATCACCTTGAAGGTCGGTAATCAGCTGTGTAGCATTCCAACGATCGGCGGCTATCTCCTTGATGTTGTACATCGTATACAGCTCATTGATCGTCTTCCGCACGAAGTTGTAATCGACAACATTACCCTCAGTCACATGGAACAGTCCCATACGCTCCCAGACATCGTAAGGCACATGATCGCGCCGGACACGGAGATCAAGCGTTTCCCGCGGCAGCCAGAAATGCGGGAGAACGATATACTTTTCTGTTTCGTTCCTCGGTGGAAATACCAGTACAAATGCCGTGATGTCGCTTGTGCTGGAAAGGTCAAGACCTCCATAACACTCCCGTCCGCGCAGGGCTTCCAGGTTGATCGGGATATTGCCGCGATCATAAATATGCTCCGGAATCCATGCGACCGCACTGCCGACCCACTGATCCAGACGAAGCTGACGGAATACATTTTCTTCCGCAGGATTTGTCAGTGCTTCACGGTGCGCATCCCGCACTCGGTCAATGGTGATGGTGTGTCCGAGGGACGGATTGGCTTTATACCAAGATTCCTCCGCGTTCCAGTCGTCGCCGTCGTCCAGACCGTAGATAACAGGATAAAAGGACGGATCAATACGCCGTCCTTCAAGAATGTCTTTGGCTTTGGTGTGGTACTCGAAACAGATGGAATTTCTGTCCGTACCTGCGGTCGTAATCAGGAAGTACAGCGGCTGTGTTCTTGCATCACCGGAGCCCTTTGTGAGAACATCGACCAGATTCCGATTCGGCTGCGTGTGCAGCTCATCCAGAACCAGACCGGAAACGTTCAGTTCAGACCGTGTTTCGTGCCGACCTCCGCCGACAGCACCTGATAGAATCCGGCATTGCTGTAATTTACCAGACGCTTGGTCGCTGCCATGACCTTGGAGCGTTTCAGGAGAGCCGGTGTCATTTCCACCATGCGCTTGGCAACATCGAATACAATGGATGCCTGCTGACGGTCGGCTGCTGCGCCGTAAACCTCGGCGGACGGCTCGTTGTCGGCATACAGAAGATACAGCGCAATCGCTGCCGCAAGCTCTGACTTGCCGTTCTTTTTCGGGATCTCGACATAGGCGGTGCGGAACTGCCGGGTATCATCCTCTTTGACGATACCGAAAATATCCCGGATAATCTGCTCCTGCCACGGCAGCAGCCAGAACGGTTTGCCCGCCCAGCGCCCCTTCGTGTGGCAGAGGTTTTCAATGAAGCGAACAGCCCTGTCCGCTTTGGCTGCATCGTAATGGGAATCCGGCAGCATGAAGCGTGTGGGCTTGTAGTCGGTCAGTTTCGGGTAATTTTCCGGTCTTTCTCTTGCTTTTGCGGTTCTTGCCATCAGCCACCTCCGAGAAGTGCGTCCATATCGTCAACGGCAGCGTCCTTCAGATCTGCACCGGCAGTGATACGGCTTCTTGCCGCCGGAGTCAGACCGAACTGCTCTGCGATCTTGTTCATGATTTTCAGATAGGTCTGCGCAATGGAACCTGCGGCACTTGCTGCCAATAACCGGACTTCGTTTTCACGATGGTTCCGTGCT
>ONEQ01000242.1 GCA_900316885.1 uncultured Eubacteriales bacterium
TCGATATACTCATGCGGCACATGATTGCGATCCACGATTTCCAGAATATGCTCCAGAAGCTCCAGATCCGCCATATGACGGCGGGAAAAATTGACAGAAATCCGCACAACAGGCTTGCCCTCATCCAGCCAGCGCCGGATGTCTCTGCAAACCTTGTCCAGCATATGAAAATCAAGTGAGCAGATTTCCATGCCGGATTCCAGAATCGGAATGAAATCCATCGGCGGAATGATTCTGCCGCCGCGGTTCCAGCGGCAAAGCGCCTCAGCGCCGCCAAGTGTTCTGTTTCCAAGCGCGATTTTGGGCTGATAATAGACGAGAATCTCATCATTTTTCAGAGCTTCCCGGAATTCCTGCTGGATTTGACTGATATGCTGCTTTTCCTCGAACATGCGGTTGCTGAAGCGAACAACATTAGTGGATAGGCTTTTCCGGGCAATCTGCATGCTGGACATGATCGGATCCATGATGGAGGATTCTGAGTTGAATTCAAATCCGTTCGGAATCTCAAATATGCCAGCGCACCCGGAAATCAGAAGCTTTTCGTTTGTCTGATCGTCAAATACAACCGGTGTGCCGGAGATGTATTTGACGATGCTGTCAGTACACTCTTTGCGTGCGAGAATCAGGAAATTATCGCCGCCCGTGCGGCAGATCCAACCGTTTTTGCCGAGGAGATCCTGCATGCCATCATAGAATCTGCGCATGACCTGATCGCCGCGTTTACGCCCGATCTGCTGATTGATAATCCCGAAATGATTCAGATTCAGGGCGAACGCATTCATTTGCTCAAGCGTTCCTTCATCGGAAAGATCGAGCGCATGCCGCATGAAAAAGCGGATGTTCCGATAGCCTGCATCATCGAAATAGGTGAATTTATTGATAAGCTTCAGCAGACGAGAGCGGCTGGTAAACTGATACAGCGTATCGAGCAGCAGGCGAATACGCTCCTCCTCCTGTTCATTCCACGGCTCAGCCGTCTTTGCAGGATACGCACGGTAACGAATAATGGAACGGTTATCTGCCTTGATCCGAAGAACAACGGGAGTTTGTCCGAGAAGCTGTCTGCTGTCATAAAAGTCAAGATGCATTCCCTCATCGCGCTGTTCAGCACGAAAATCATGGAACTGTTTGACATCCAGGTAAGCAATGCGGAGCGCCTTGCAGATCGGGTCAGCAGCACCGCCCAAGCCTGGAACAGCTGCGTTTTCCATATGTGACAGCTTTTTTACAAGAAATTCAAGAGCCTCATAGTATTCGGCTTCGTTCATGCATCATCCAACCTTTCGTTGCTCGGACAAAATTGTACCTTTTTTTATTATACCATATGTCAAACAAAAAATCAATAATAAAATATAAATTAGACTGTAAAAAGAAGCACCGGAAAACCGGTGCTTCCTGTGCTTATTGAATGAAACCCGCGTCGCGTAGCGACTGAAGCAGTGCGTTAAACTGCGCGATCACATCGGAAAGCTCGGTGGTACCCTCCAGATCCTCGACGGCTGCACCGGGAGTGATTTCAGCGTCCTGCCCGGTAGGTCCGGTCGGACCAGTCGGACCTGTTGCTCCGGTTGCGCCTGTCGCACCCGTTGGACCGGTTGGGCCTGTTGCACCAGTCGGACCGGTTGGGCCTGTTGCACCAGTCGGACCCGTTGGGCCTGTTGCACCTGTTGCTCCAGTCGGTCCTGTCGGACCCGTGGGTCCGGTTATGCCTGTGGGGACAAACGGCGGCACGGGCGGGCATTGAATCGGGATGGGAACAGGGTCACATCCGCATACATACATAGCCATTCCTCCTGTCAGAAAGCCTGCTGATTCATAAAATAGGTTCGGTTTGCAAGGAACGCAGCGCTTTCGGGGCGGATGCGTCCTGCTTTTTCATTATATGCATGCGCTTCCCGGAGGTTCCCCAATCTGTCATAGCAGACGCATAGCTGAAGATACGGGATGTAATCGTGACAATCTGCCTGGGTAAAACCAGCGGATGGGTAGGGCGCATCGAGTGCCGCCTTGTACCAGACGATCGCCTCCGACCACTGCTTCTCCTCAAAAAAGAGACGCCCCAATTCACAGCAGACCTCCGCACGAGGCATATCCCACAGAAACGACCGCAGCAAGGCGGCTTTCGCACCTTCGGGATCTCCCATGGCAATGCGGCAGGCGGATAGCTGCAAACATGCGCCAATCCGATCCTCCTTCCAGCCGTCCGTTTTCAGAAAACGCTCAAATCCGTCGGCTGCATCTGCATACCGATGGTGATAATAAAGTTCTCTTGCGTAATAATACTGTTCCCGCGGTGTCAGCTCTGCTCCAGCCGCAAGCAGCTTTTCATAGATGCGCAGATTCCGGTCGGGGTCGCCGGCATGCACCTTCTTATGAAGAATCGCAGCGTCGCCGTAAACGATCTTCCCGGATGGCGTGATGCATTCGTGAACCGCCCCGACCCATCGGAATTTCCGCGAACGCTTCAGGATACGTTCACGGAAATAGGACATTGCCGGCGCCCCGTCCTCGGCAAATGTGACGTGATAGGGCAGCATGACAACATCTGCTGTCAGGTTTTCCTTGAGCTTTCCGATTGCATCGGCATCTGCCACAATATCATCCGCATCGAGCCACATCTGATAATCCTTCGTTGCTTTGGAGAAAGCAAAATTACGTGCGGCAGCAAAATCATCATCCCATGGATAATCGAAAATATGCGATGTAAACTGTGCGGCGATCTCTTTTGTACGATCTGTTGAACCGGTATCCGCGATGATGATTTCATCCACGTCGTTCCGGATGCTGTTCAGGCAGCGTTCCAGCACATCTTCCTCATTGCGGACAATCATGCAAAGGCTGATCTCAGCCATGATATCACCTCTTTCCGGTGCAGATTATGTTGCTGGAATGAAAAATGTGAAATCACGTTGACAGTTTGCACAAGGATCTGACGTAATACCTCTTTATTTTTTTGCTATCGGAAAAAATGATGCTATTCTGTTGCTTTTTTGTAGGGTTCGTGATATAATGAATACTGTACAACCCTCGGGTACATTGTTCATGACGAGCAGATGTATACAGAGGGGAATTTTCGCAGGAGGATTTATGAGTATGAACAAACAAAAGGTTCTGCTGACGGCTGCAATGGCTGTCGGAGTGCTGGCTGTTGCACCGCTTCATGCATCTGCTGAGGAGCAGACCGCAGAGACGACAGCAACCACACAGGTGACGACAACTGCCGAGCAGACAACCACGACTGCCGAGCAGACGACGACAACTGCCGAGCAGACCACGACCACCGCAGAAACAACCGCATCAGGGGAACAGACGACTACGACCGCACAGACAACGACAACCGGGACAAAGACATACCTGACGCCTTCCAAGCAGATCACCAAGGAAGCATCCGGCAAGGCGTATTATATGGACGGCGACAAGAAATCCACTGGCAGATTC
>ONEQ01000241.1 GCA_900316885.1 uncultured Eubacteriales bacterium
CTCTGCGGGATTGTCGTCCACAAAAACAAAGCTTTCCGGGAGCAGGTTCAGCTCTGCCGCAGAGTCGAGCAGGTTCTGGGATTTCGGCTCCCAGTTCGCCTTGATGAGCGTGAAATCCTCCGGTTTGAGGATGCAGTCGGGATGTTCCAGTCCGGTAATTGCATTCTCCGGATCATTTTTAGAGCAAACGGTCAGCAGCACGCCAAGCTCCTTGTGTGCCTTGATAAAGCCTTGCAGCTCAGAAAAAACCTGCCCCGCCGGCGTCTCCTGCCCGATTTCGATTCCAGCCTGACCGTCATCTCCGATGACACCGCCCCAAAGGGTGTTGTCGAGATCCAGCGCAAGAACCTTCTTGTTTTTACCCATGAGCGAGCAGATGATATTCGACAGATTATAGGCAAAATCCGGGATTGCGGGAACCGCAAGCGCATACTTGTACAGATGCCAGAATTTCGGCTCGAGCCACTTGTCCAGTCCGTAGCTGGCGGACAGGTAGTTGATGTCGTGGATGTAGAAATTCTGATGCAATGCCGCATAATCATAGAATTTGCAGTTAAGCCGCGTCAGGAAATCGATGCGTCCCTGCGGGCATCCGGCTTCGCGGTTGCCAAGGAGCCGGGTCATGGGCATCTCGAAATTGTTCTGGATGATGGGGCAGTGATAGACCTCCGTAAGATGCTCCCACATCTGCTCAAAATGTGTGTAGGTCTGTTCCAGCTTGTGCTCACAGAGCTCCTTGGAGTCGGAGACAGCCGGGTATTCCCGCACATTGCGGCTGGACGTGTGGATGAAGATCAGCTCGGGGGCAAATGCGGACAGTTCGGAATTGCCGAACATGGCATCCTCCCAGTACTGTGCATATTCCGATTCATAGAATGACGGTTCGATGCCGCGGTTGCGCAGAAAAAGCTCGAGCATCTTCACAATATCGCTTGTGGTAGAGCCGCCGAGCACGGCAATTCGCAGCTTTACGCCGCCGGATTGTTCCTTGAGGATGCGCAGCAGCTTACGGCGCTTCTGCATAAGTTCCGCGCTGTCAAACGGGTAACATAGCTCTCTGAACATGGGGTGTCTCCTCTCTATATCCGAAATGGGCTGCCCCGCAGCGGAGCAACCCAATCGTGTTATTGTTTCAGAAGTGTCTGCAAATGCTTGGAATTGCTGCCGGTAGCGCTGAAGGTGTTCATGGCGAACAGCACATCTGTAACCTCGTGCTCCTTCATGAAGCTGATGATATTCGGCTTGAAATAGCGCATATCCACAACCCAGATCTCCTCAAAGGAGCTTGTGAGTGCCGGCACGAGTGCATTTCCATAGCTGTCCTTGATGATGCAGAGCGTGCGGTGGTTCATACATTCTGTGGTAATGTGCGTGATGCGCTCATCTCCGCCCATGAATACCAGATACCAGCTTGCAGGATCGAGGTTGTCGAGGTTGATGAGCAGCGGCTTTTCACGCTCGTTGGTCATGTTGGTATCGTAGTAGGTGCACGTATAACGTCCCTTGGGCTCATAATAAGTGAACACCTCGGGGTTATCCTTGAGCTTCGAGCTGCCGCTGAAGCCGTAGAGCGTACCAACATAGCCATTCTTGGAGATCATGTTGTAATTCCGCAGCGGTGCAAACGGAACACCGGCTGTTTTCGCGAATTCCTCCGCTGCATAGAACGCACCCAGCGGTGCCCAGTGATGATCGGTGCGGGAATAGATATCCTCATCCTTGTGCGCCAGCAGAGCACTGTAGGCATCGACAGGCGTTACCCCCTTGAGGAATGAATTGATATGGGCAATATTATCCGGCTCACTGGCAGCCATATCCTTGAATTTTTCCGGCAGATAGAACGAACCGGAGGTCGGCGCGACAAGCGAATACACATTCACATCATCACCGAGCTTTTCCTTGTATTGATTCAAGGTATTGGCATACTGCTCACCGATCGCAAACCCGCCGCCGTAAAGCGGGATACCGCGGTCCTTCACAATGAGGATGTTGTTTGCCAGCTCACCGTCCAGATTCGGATCCTCCGTTGCCGTCTCAGTGGCGGGAACGGTCGTTTCTACAGGGCTCTCTGTCGTTTCGGACGGAGCCTCTGCGGAATCGGTCAGCTTTTCGGTTGTCGCTTCCGTCGGTACAGGGATAGTCTCCGCAGGCTTCTGTTCCTGCACAGGGATCTGCCCGTGGATCTCAACCTCGTCAAAATCAATACCCAGATGCCCGCGGAAAATCGCGATGATGTGCTTGAAGGTTGAACGCATCGGAACGGTATCGTTGAAGAATTTGGAGAACTGCGAGGTGAATGTCCCGTCCAGATAGCTCTCAACGGAGAAGCTGGGACGTTTCGTCAGCTCACGCTTTTCCTCCTCGGAAATCGTTGGACGCTTGCCGAATACCATAAACAGCGTGCTGATGACCAGCACAGAGCTGATGGCAATGACATTGATTTCCTGGAGACGGAACTCACGCCGGCGTGCCTCATCCTCGGGATTATGCAGTTCAATGTCAATATCTGTCATTTCGTAGATTTCATTGTCTTGCGCCTGCATTGGCTGTCTGCCTCCTTGGGTTAGAAACGGTAATACAGGAATGCCTTGGTGGTCGCATCCACCAGCAGGATGCTGCTCATGACGAGCAGCGCAACGGACAGGACGGTGCCTGTCACGGAAATCACCGGTGCAGCAGACGGCAGCTTCTCGCGCAGCTTTTTCGGCAGCTCCAGCAGCGGGAAGGTGCAAGCGACCGCGGCAAGGATCAGGAACAGATTGTTGAACAGGGACATCTGCTCGAAGTAGCTGTAAAAGCCGTTCGGATTGAACGGTGTCAGATTTCGGAAGAAAATGAGAAGCTGATGGGTATCTTCAAAATAGAAGATACCGAAGCCGATGATGATAACGAGCTTGTTATAAATATGACGGATCACGATGGGGATTTTGCGCATTTTCTTTTTGCCGATCTTAGTTTCGAGCAGAATGAATGTGCCGTAGTACACGCCCCACAGGATGTAATTCCAGTTGGCACCATGCCAGATGCCGGTGCAGAGCCAGACAAGTCCCAGGCTCAGATATTTGTTGCGGATGCCGAACACGGGAACGGGCAGCAGATAATCGCGGAAGAAAGTTCCCAGCGAAATATGCCAGCGCTGCCAGAATTCTGTTATATCCTTGCAGAGATACGGGTGATTGAAGTTCTCGTCGAAGTGAAAGCCGAAGATACGGCCGAGCGCAATCGCCATATCGGAATAGCCCGAAAAGTCGAAGTAAATATAAAGGGAGTACAGGATCACACCGTACCAGGTGCCTGCAACGGTCAGATTCTCCGGCTTGCTGCCAAGGAACTGATCCACGATGCGGAACAGCTGATCCGCAAGAATCACCTTTTTGGCAAGACCGATGATAAAGCGTGTGAGGCCCTCACTGAGATCTGCGACGGTCGTCGTGCGGTCGTCAATCTCAGCAGCGATCGTCGAATACCGGACAATGGTCAACCACATAGGAGATGACCTGAAAGGTGTAGAAGCTGATGCCGACAAGCTGTGCAATCGCCGGAACAGGGAAGTGCTGCCCGAAAATGGCATTAATATTCTCCATGAGGAAACCGCTGTATTTGAAATACCCGATCATGCCGAGGTTATAAAGTAAACTGATGGCTAGGATAATTTTTCTGAGCCATTCTGTTTTCAGTTTCCCGACCCCTAAGCCGCACAGATAGTTGACAGCGGCACTCAGAAGTAAGTAAATAATGCGGGTCGGTTCGCCCCAGGCATAAAAAACGAGTGAAAAAATAATCAGGACAATATTTCTGCCTTTCACGCTCCGCACGGCGGCGTAACTGACAAGGCAGAGGGGTAAAAAGAGGTACAAAAATACTAAACTGGAAAAGATCATGGGTTCCTGAGCCTCTTGTTCTACAAATTTTGGACATGAAGATAGAATATAATATTTTTCTATAATTCTATTAGCATATATTAGCATCAGACGCTAAAAACGAACGCCCCGCAGATGCGGAAGCGTTTGCTTTGCCCTTCTATTTTATTTTACACCATTCTACATTTTTGTGCAATAGCTTTTTAATGAGTTTCAAAAAATCAGCGTTTTTCACAAGAAAACGCACTGATGATTTCTCCTTTGCATAATATCGACGAAGAATGCGAAATATCGGCAAAAATAAGCGGATCTCCTAGGAGATCCGCCTTTTTCTTAAAGATCGATTTCCAGTCCGACCGGACAATGGTCACTTCCGTACACATTCGGGAAAATATCTGCGGATCGGATCTTGTCTGCGATGCGGTTGGAAACGAGAAAATAGTCGATACGCCATCCGACATTCTTCT
>ONEQ01000240.1 GCA_900316885.1 uncultured Eubacteriales bacterium
ATCATCAAGCTGGCGGTATTTAATGTATGCTTTGCAGTCCTTGAGATTGTGCTGTTCTCACCGGGACTCGCGGATCTCGGCTCGAAGCCCATTGCAGCGGTCGCTGCTGCTGCGCTGAGCGCAGGTACGTTCTTTGGTGTGAATTACTGGCTCCTGAACAATCAGCCGCTGTCCGTGCAGTCGGGCAGACTGCGCGATGCACAGGATTACCGCGATGCACTCGAAAGCTGGAAAAGCGGCAAAAACCCGTTCAACAATGAACTGGACGAAGCCATTCACCAGCTGGATCTGTTCCATCAGAAGAATACCGCACTCAAGGCGCTGCTCGGAGATCAGGCAAAGGAGCCCGGCAATCCCTATCTCTCCATCACGGAGGACGTCGAGGAATGTCTCTTCTCCAATATGAAAAAGCTCATCAACCGCATGACCATCCTCGATGTGAATGACGGCACGCGGTTCCCGATGCACCACGAATTCATCCGCGGTGTGCTCACACAGAACCGGCAGCTCCTGACACAATACGATAACCTTATCATCGAAATTTCTCAGATCGGTGACAGCTCTGAGATCGAGGATCTGCATCTGGAAAGCATCACGGAGGCGCTCCGTGAGCTGCGTGATGCGCCTCCCGTCCAGCAGCTCCAGCCGTCCGGGAAATCCGATGAGCAATCCTCTGCTGTATCTCAGAAAGGAGACTTCTATGGCTAATACCAAATCCGCAAAAAACGGCGCTTTGATCGGCATCGGCGCCGCAGTTGCCGCGGCTGTCATCGGCGGCATCGTCATCACCAGCAATCTGAAAAAGCCCAGCTACCAGATCTCCGAGGAGGAGGCACAGGCAAAGCTGACAAAGCTCCTGCATAACGTCGATGTCAAGAATGTGGAGCCGCGCAAGGCACCGGTCGATTTTACCAGTAACGATCTGGCAAATACCCTGCCGGATATCGACCAGTATCCCCTGACAGTCACAGGTGACGGTCAGGTCAATATCGAGATCTTCGCCTCCCCTGAAAAGGCTGGCTCCGGCACGGACGGCTGGCTCAATGAAACCGCCAAGTCCTTCAACCAGAAGCACGAGCGCACTGCATCGGGAATGACGATGTCCGTCTCCGTGCGCAGCATTTCGTCCGGTATGGGCTCGGATTACATCGTATCCGGCAAATACCTCCCGGATGCCTATACTCCGTCCAATTCCATGTGGGGCACGATGGCAGTCTCCAACGGCGCACAGCTTTCCACACGCAACGGCACTGACCGGCTGGTCGGCAATGTGGCGGGCATCCTGCTGTCGGATGACATGGTCAAGACGCTCACCGCAGATTACGGCTCGATCACGATTGAGACGATCACCCGCGCCACCCAGGAGGGCAAGGTCGCCATGGGCTACACCTACCCGTATACCAGCTCGACGGGACTGAATTTCCTCGTTTCATCGCTCTACAGCTTCGACAATGCCGATCCCCTCAGCACAAAAGCTGTCGGTGAATTCCAGAAATTCCAGGCAAATGTACCGTTTGTCTGCTATACTACCCAGCAGATGCGCGGCGCGATGCAGAGCGGCTCTCTCAATGCCTGCATCATGGAATATCAGACCTATTGCAACGATTCCACACTCCAGAAAAAATACAAGTTCTACCCCTTCGGCGCACGCCATGACAATCCGCTTTATGAGGTCGGGAGCATCAGCAGCGACAAGGAGGAGGTGCTCCGCACGTTCACCGCTTACTGTCAGGATGCCGAGCAGCAGAAGAATGCCACCCGCTACGGCTTCAACCAGATGGACACCTATAAGGCTGCCGAGCCGGATTTCGATGCGCTGACGCTCATCAATGCTCAGCAGCTCTGGAAGCAGGAGAAGGACTCCGGCAAGCCGGTCGTTGCGGTATTTGTGGCGGATGTATCCGGCAGTATGATCGGTGATCCGCTTAACCGCCTCAAAACCTCCCTCCTGAGCGCATCGCAGTATATCAACAGCAACAACTACATTGGTCTGGTCTCCTACAGCAGCGACGTCAGCGTCAATCTCCCGATCGCCCAGTTCGATCTGGATCAGCGCTCCTGCTTCACGGGTGCCGTGCAGGATATGACGGCTTCCGGCGCGACCTGTACCTATGACGCGGTATTGCAGGGCATCAAGATGCTCCAGGATGCCAAAACGACCATCCCGGATGCGAAGCTCATGCTCTTTGTCCTGAGTGACGGCGAAACGAACACCGGCTGCAAGCTGAGTCAGATCAGCGGCATCGTGGATGCATTCAACATCCCGATCTACACGATCAGCTACAATGAGAGCATCAACGAGCTGTCCGAGCTGTCCGCGATCAATGAAGCAGCAACCATCAACGCAAACTCCGAGGATGTTGTCTATAAGCTGTCCTCTCTGTTCAACGCGCAGATGTAATTTCAGAATTGACAAATAGAATCGCCACCGCAATGCGGTGGCGATTTGTTTTACATGAATTTCTTTCCGGCATTCCATGCACCGGCGATCTGTTCACCGATCACGCGGTATGCCTTGACCGTGGAGTCATACATGATGGGCTGCACCTTGGAGAGATCCACCTTGCCGTCTGTGAAAACGGATTCCTCCGCGATCGTGCCGATAATCCGCGCAATTACACGGGTCTCGCCGTATTCCTCGATAATGTCCTGCACGCGGCACTCGATGGCAACCGGAAGCTGGTCGATGACCGGCGCATTCACCTTCTCGGATTTTGTAGTCGTAAATCCCGCACGCGCCAGCTTATCCGGAACCTTCGCCGCGGAGACCATGCCGACATAATCGCATGCCTCCACAAATTCCCTGGTCGCAAAGCTGACGGTGAACTCGCGGTTGCGCTTGATGTTCTCCGTGCTCGGATGGGCGCCCAGGCTGATGCTGATGAGGTCGCCGCCGCACTGACCGCACCACGCGGCATTCATGGCGGTTGCGTTGCCCTCCTCGTCATAGGTGGCGATGATGAACACGGGCAGCGGTGTGACAAATCCTTTTTCCAGACGTTTTTTCATGGTTCGCAGCTCCTTTTTTCAATATTCACAGCGAATAGATCCGCACAATCAGCTTGCCGCGGAAACGAACGGTGAGCTTGAGCAGACCGTTCGAGATCTCCGCGCCGAGCAGCTCACCATCGTCACGCAGGCGCATGATCCGGTCGAGCACCTTGGACTGTACCTCATTATAGCCTGCCGCATTGTCCGACGTGAACAGCACGCTGCCGCACAGGGCGTTGACCTCGGCAAGGCAGAGCTTCTGGTCGGAAGTGAGCTTATTCTGGTCGTCGCGCAGGAGGAACACATCCGGGTCACTCAGAAATGCCCTGCCATTGAGCTGGCGGCGGAATACCGAATCGAGTACCGTGCTCCGCGTGCTGACACGCTCACGATGCGTCAGGCGCATGTGCGGCAGATCGTCCCAGTCAAGCGACACATCGCATCCGATGCGGCAATAATCCACGCGTCCGAACGCTGATGCCAGCGGCACGCCGCAGCCCAGAATGAACGCATCTCCGGCAAT
>ONEQ01000266.1 GCA_900316885.1 uncultured Eubacteriales bacterium
GTCGAGCTGATGCCGACTGCGGAGGGCATTGCCTTCTCGACGATCTGCGGGATGGTGAGTGCATCGGCAGGTGCCGCCATATTCACCCAGCTGCCGCCGGTATTGTTGGTCACCATGGGAGATGCTGCGGTGGTATCCGTCTTTTCCTGATCGTTCCCCTCGGTTTGCGCTTCGGTCGGGGTATCCTTGATGACGGCGTTCGTATCGGCGGAGGAGCTCCAGTTGGGGGCTGTGTTCTGCTCCCTGCCGAACAGCTTGTACAGCTCAATCGAGGAAACGGACACGATTGCCAGCGCTGCCACAGCCGCGATTGTCTTGGCAAATACCTTGCCGCCGGAGGACTTCTTCGGGGAGTGACCCGGCTCGGACAGATTCACGTAGCTGGATTCGCTGGTATCTCTCTGTGCGTCATAAAAGCCGTTATAATCCGTATCAGAATTGTAATTCTGCCTGTTATCGTTCTGGTCAAACATGGTAAGCCTTCCTTTCGATTCTATGCCTTGTATCGGCTTTACTTTTTGTTTACAAGTATTATTATACTCCGATTTGTGATAAATTTATGATAGCAGTTCAAAAACACAGTTAAAGCAAGACGCATATTTCTGGAAAGGAACATGCGGCTGTGTGATATTGCATATCACATTCCGCACATATAATTATACATTTATATATAAAAGAACACCCTGCTGTAACGCACGGTACAGCAGGGTGTGAAATTTACATTAGGTATAAGCGCTGATGTCCTTCTGGTTGCCGGTGCCGACTGCTGCTGCATAGCGCAGGATCGCCGTTGCATCGTTTGCATTGACAAGCTTGTTCTGATCCACATCGGCTGCCTCGAATTCCTCGGGACTCAGACCTGTGCCGCTGCCGGTGCCGTTCTTGGCGGCTGCAATCAGAACTGCCGTTGCATCGTTTGCATTGACTGCCTTGTCGCCGTCTACGTCGCCCAGCGCACGCTTGGGAGCAGGCGGTGTGGTGGTGGTTGCCTTTGTGGTAGAGGTTGTTGTGGTGGTGGTCGTTGTGGTGGTTGCCTTGGTGGTGGAGGTGGTCGTGGTTGTGGAGGTGGTTTCCGGCTTCTTCAGCACGCTGTTCAGCGATCCGATCACCTGATTTGCGATCAGTCTGTGACCCTCCTCGTTCGGCTCAAATGCCATTGCATTCAGACCCGTGTACTGATATGCCTTCATGTCAAACGTGGTGAATACATCCAGCACGGTAAAGCCCTTGGTATCCGCAAGGCTCTGGTATGCCGGATTTATGCTGCCGGTGATTGACTTTTCTGCCGCATTCTTGATGACATCATACGCCTTCTTGCGGTTTGAGCCTTCCGCGAGCTGGGCATACTGCTCAATCACACTCAGCGGATTGTACACATTCGTGCAGACAACCTTGGCATTGGGATAGGCTGCCAGCTTGTCACCGATCTTGGTGATATTCTCCGCAGCGGTGGATCTGTTCTTCCTGAGCGCTCTGGAAAAATCATTGCCTGCTGAGATCAGCTCCTCGTCCGAAATCGGCAGATCCTCACGGGTCAGCGTGTACAGGTCGGTGATGGTATTGAAGTTCAGCCCCAGGCGCTCCTTGAAGTCGGCAACCTCGGTCATGAAGGGATCCATCACATCGTGCATGCCGGCATTGAACAGGATCACATCTGCCTTGGCAAGCTGTGCCTTGACGGACGGATCATCCAGTGCGGTGAGCACCTGGTCGGTTGTGTAGCCATCGACTGCGAGATTGGTCACATCCGCGCCGTAGTAGGCGGCAGTCAGTGCTGCGTAGGACTTGGACGGATCGGACAGCCCCTTTCCGGCGCTGATTCCGTCACCGATGACAACAATCTTCGGTGCTGCTGCATCCGCCTTACTGCCGGTGAACGGCATTGCGGCGATGAGCATCAGACCGGCTGCTGCGGCGGCAGCCGCATGTTTCAGATTTGTATTCATAGCTTCCTCCTGTGTGATATCCGCAGCCTGACGGATGCGGTTAATGATATGATTGTAGCACAAAACCGCCGGTCTGTCAAGACAGCGGCGGTTTTTTTCCATCAATTACACCCACGGTCATTATTTGTACTTGCTGTTCTTGAGCATCACGACCGCGACGGCAACCGTCGGCACGATCGATACAAACAATGCAAAGATCGTCGTAGGATAGGGAAGATCTGGCGTATTCATGCCGTAGAAGCTGAATACCATGGTCGGAATCGACATGATGATCGTGATAACCGTCAGCCGCCACATGACAAAATTCAGGTTATTGGAAATGACCGAGCCAAATGCCTCGACCATGCTCGATATGATGCCGGAGTAGATATTGCTCATCTCGATGGCCTGCCGCACCTCGATCAGGACATCCTCCAGAAGATCCTGATCCTCCTCATAGAGCTTGATCGTCCGGCCACGGAGCAGCTTTTCGATGGTGACTTCATTCGCTTTGAGCGAGGTGGAGAAGTACACGAGGGATTTTTCCAGCTCGAGCATCTGGATCAGCTCCTGGTTTTTCATCGCACCGCTGAGCTTTGACTCCATGACCTGGCTGGTCTTGTCAATCTGCTTTAAGTCCTGCAGATAGACCGCCGTGATGCGCAGGAGAAGCTGCATGACAAAGCGTGTCTTCATCCAGGTCTGCACGCCACGGATGACACCCTCTGCCATATCGTGCAGCACCCGGTTGTCCCGCAGCGAGATGGTGAAGACATAGTCCTCCGTGATGATGATGCCGAGCGGCACCGTGAAAAAGAGGATGGTCTCCTCGGTCTGGATCTCGGAAACGGCTGTATCGACGATGATAAGGGTCTGGTCGTCCTCACGCTCGATACGGGAGCTTTCCTCCTCATCGAGCGAGGAGCGCACGAAGCCGCTGTCCAGCCCGTATTCCTCGATCAGGTTCTGCACCTCCTGTGCAGTGGGATCGACCACGGAGATCCAGCAGCCCGGCTCGGGCTTCTC
>ONEQ01000239.1 GCA_900316885.1 uncultured Eubacteriales bacterium
TCAGCAGGGGCAGGATCACTGCGCAGACCTTGTCCGCACGCTTTGCCAGCTCCTTTGTGAGCGTCCCGACGCCCGTACCAATCTCCAGCACGCCCCAGCCGGGGGCAGCGTTGCCCATCTCCGCGATGCGCGGGCAGACGGTGGGATTGACCAGGAAATTCTGTCCCAGCGCCTTCGAGAACGAGAATCCGTGGCGCTCCAGAAGCTCCCGTACATAGCCAATATCGGTCAGTTCGTTCATAGTGCTCCTCCCAGGTGTGTGATGATCGCCTCGGCGCAGCGGATGCCGTCCACCGCGGCGGATGTGATGCCGCCCGCATAGCCCGCACCCTCGCCGCACGGGTAAATGCCGGCAAAATCGGCGCTGCAGAGATCCTCCCCGCGCACCATGCGCACCGGCGACGAGCTCCGCGCCTCCACGCCCGTCAGGAGCGCATCGGGATCGGCAAAGCCGTGCAGACGCTTGTCCATTTCGGGGATGCCGAGCCGCAGGGTTTCGGTCATGAAGTCCGGCAGGTACGCATCGGGCGATGCGAACGCCGTGCCGGGGGTATAGGTCGGCGTGACCCTGCCGAATGCCGTGGATTCCCGGTGCTTCAGGAAATCCCCCACGCGGATGACCGGCGCACGGAATGCCCCGCCGCCGGCGCGGAACGCTTTTTCCTCGATCTCACGCTGCAAATACATCCCGGCAAGCGGATGCTCGCTGCCGAAATCCGACGGATTGATCCCGACAAGCAGCGCACTGTTCGCATTCCGTCCGTCGCGGGCAAAATTGCTCATGCCGTTGACGCAGAGCCGCCCCGGCTCCGAGGATGCCGCGACGACCTCACCGCCGGGGCACATGCAGAACGTGTAGAGGCTCCGTCCGGTTTTCAGATGCACGGCGAGCTTGTAGTCTGCCGCGCCCAGCGCCGGGTGGTTCCAGAATTTGCCGTAGAGGGCGCGGTTCATCTGCTCCTGCAAATGCTCGATGCGCACGCCCATCGCAAACGGTTTCTGCATGAGGAACATGCCCTGCGCGTGGAGCGCTTCGAGCGTATCGCGGGCGCTGTGCCCGAGCGCGAACACCGCATGACGGCACACGATCTCCTGCACTCCCCCGCCCTGCTCATAGGTGATGCCCGTCAGGTGCCCGTTTTCCTGCGTAAAACCGGTCATTTTCGCGCCGAAGCGGATCTCGCCCCCCATGCGCTCAATCAGGCTGCGCATGGTTTTCACCGTCCCGGTCAGGCGATCGGTGCCGATGTGCGGCTTTGCCTGCCAGAGAATCTCCTCCGGTGCGCCGCACTGGACGAATGTTTCCAGCACGAACCGGATGCGAGGATCCTTGATGCCGGTGTTGAGCTTGCCGTCGGAGAACGTCCCCGCGCCGCCCTCACCGAACTGGATGTTGCTCTCCGGGTCGAGGGTTCCGGTCGTGCGGAAGCGCGTCACATCGGCAATTCTCTCGTCCACGGGCTTGCCGCGCTCCAGCACAACCGGGCGCAGTCCGGCTTTCGCCAGCACATAGGCAGCGAACATGCCGCCCGGTCCGAAGCCCACGATCACCGGACGCTCCGTCGATTTGCAGATATGCACGCGGTAGGGCTTTTCGGTCACAAGCGCGATGTCCCGGTCTTTTTTGAGCTTGGAAAGGATCCGGCTCTCGCCCTCTGCCTTCACATCGAGGGTTGCCAGAAAGACGATGGCATCACGCTTTCTCGCATCGACCGAGCGCTTGCGGAGCCGGACGGATTTAAGCTTGTCAAACGGGAGATGCAGCTTCTGCCCTGCCGCACGGCGGAGGGTGTCCTCGGTGTAATCCAGCGGAAGACGTATGTTTTGTATGCGTATCATAGTAACTCTCCGTTCCGTAAATCGATCGTCCTGTGGATCCACCCGCCGGGCGGGTCCATTTCGCAGTAAACGACCATCGTCGTGTTGCCGCACATACCGCTGAACAGGCAGCCGTCCACTGCCAGCCCGTGATTCTGCCAGAGGATATGGCAATCCTCGTCCAGTGCGGTCATGCCCGTCGCTTCAAAGAAAAATACGCGGCGGTTCATTGCGAGAAACGTCTTGAAATAGCCGTCAACCTGGATCTCACGAACCTCCAGATCCTCCAGCCGGATGCAGTACACCGTTTGGGTCGTGCCGATCAGCAGCCAGTCTCCCCATACCAGTGCATCCTCATCGACCCAGAGGTCTTTTTCGGGGATCCGGACGCAGAGATACGGCTCACCGTCCCGGTGGACACAGCGGCGGTCATAGCTGCCGAAGCACAGCTCATGCGGGAAATCCGTCTCCTCCGGCTGCGCGGTCAACGCGTACCTCATGCGAGCTCCTTTGCAATGGCGGATGCCGCCGCATAGCCGCTTGCCCAGCACCAGTGCAGATGATAGCCGCCGCAGTCCGCATGGACGTCCGCCGCCTCGCCCGTGATGTAGAGCCCCGGATGCGATTTCACCTGCAAATTTTCGTCGAGCGCCGATCCCGGAACGCCGCCCCGGGTGGACTGCGCCTGCTCAAATCCCGCTAAACCGCGCACCGGGAAATTCAGGCTCCGCACCGCAATCGACAGGAGTCGGATTTCTCTGCCGGTCAGTTCTGTGCAGGGATAATCAGGCGATATACAGGCATTTTTAAGAATCAACCAGATCAGGGGTTTGGGGAGGATGCCGGTGAGCATCTCCTCGCAGGTCATGCCAAAGCGTGTTCCCTGAAGGGTGTAGAGCATGTTCTCCAGCTCGGCGCCGAGCTCCGGCACGGGGTCGAACAGCAGGAAGTAATCCGAAAAGCGACTGGTGTCGATCAGCCCGGAGAGGTTGAACACGCAGATGCCGGAGAGCGCCTTGTCCGTGAACTGCACCTCACCGACCTCCGTGCGCACGGCGTCATCCTTGTCATAGAGCGTGACCTCGCCCTTGACGCGCAGACCCTTGAGGGAGCGCAGGAGCTTTGCATCGGAGAGGACGGGGCAGAGGTTCGGAGCGGGCGGAATCACCGGAATCCCGCACTTTTGCAGGAGCCGCCATGCGCTCCCGTCCGTGCCGAGCTTGGGTGCGGCATGACCGCCGGCGGCGAAGATCACATAGGGCGCCAGATAGTCCTGCTCTGCGGCAATCGCGCACCATAAGCCGTTCTCGCAGCGCAGGGAAAGAATCTCGGTGTCGCAGATTTCCTCGATGCCATCCTCGCGCATCCGCAGGCGCAGCGCATCGAGCACGGCGGCCGCGGTCATGCTGTACGGGTACATGCGCCCGGCGGAATCGGTGCGGGTGTAGAGTCCGAGTGTCTCGAAAAACGACTTCACATCGCCAAATTTCTCCAGAATCCGAGCGGTGTCCAAGCTGCCGCGGTAGTCCCCTGCCGTGATGCGCTCGTGGCTGAGATTGCATCTGCCGTTGCCGGTCGCGAGGATCTTCTTGCCGACACGCGGGAGCTTTTCGAGCACGGCGATTTTCCCGACACCGAGCGATTTCGCGGTGACTGCCGCCGCGAGTCCCGACGCGCCGCCGCCGATGATGAGCAGATCGTATTGCAT
>ONEQ01000237.1 GCA_900316885.1 uncultured Eubacteriales bacterium
TGTCAATATCGAAAAGGGCATCCTCGATTCTGCCAAGGTGCTCGGTGTCGGAAATGTCTCCATGCTGACACGCATCATTCTGCCGGGTTCGCTGCCGTACATCTTCAACGGCGCCAATCAGGGGCTGGGCATCTCGTTTATCCTGCTGACCTCTGCTGAAATGATCGCAGCAGATTCCACCAATCCGGGACTTGGCTTCTATATCTGGAATTTTTCCAATTTTGCGAATTACAAACGTGTGATCCCTGCTATAATCGTATTGGGAGCCGCCATCTGCCTGATCTCCTTCCTGATTAAGCTGATCCAGAATCATCTGCTTCGCTGGAAGGTTTGATTTGCATATATCTCTAATCCTTTTATCTGAACCGGTAGGCACTGCTTATCGGTTCTTTCTTTTATCAGGTGTTATCATATTTTCTGATAATCAGTTATCTGAAACTGCAATTGGACAGACTCACACAGGTATGCTATAATAATACATGCAGCAAGTCAAAATAACTTGCAGAATCTACAGACAGAAAGGATTTATGTTATGGCGAAACGAACCATTAATCTCGATATGACTGCCTGCGACAACCGCGAAATGCGTATTGGTTCCATCACCTCATGGGACGGCAGTGCATCCGAGCTGGTGGCTGCCTCCAACTACGAGGAACGAGGCAAGGGCGAGAAGAAAAAAGGCTGCTCCGGCGGCAAGGGCAAACTATGTCAGCTCTGTGAGCTGCATATGCCGTTCTCCCAGCAGACCATGTGCGCCAATGCGATTGTCGGATGTCAGATCGGCAATATCACCGACTGCATCCTCATTGACCACGGTCCGATCGGATGTTCCGCAAACCATGCCAGATTCAATCTTGGCTACAAGATGGGACTGATCCGGCGTGGAAAGCCCGTGGAAAACCTCCGCATTTTTAGCACCAATCTAAAAGAGCGCGACATGGTGTTCGGTGCAAGTGACCGCCTGCGGCAGACCATTCAGGACGCCTACGACCGGTATCATCCGAAGGCGATCTTTATTTCCATGAGCTGCTCCACCGCGATCATCGGCGAGGATATCGACAGCGTTGCCGATGAAAAGGAAACCGAACTCGGCATCCCGATTGTCCCGCTGCACTGCGAGGGGTTCCGCTCCAAGCACTGGTCTACGGGATTTGATATTTCTCAGCACGGCGTTGTCCGTCAGATCGTGAAGCGCAATCCCATTAAGCAGCCGGATCTCATCAACATCGTAGCACTCTGGGGCACGGATTACTTCACGGAGATTCTGAAACCGCTGGGACTGCGCGTGAATTACATGATTGACATGGCAAGCTATGACGAGCTGGCGCAGGCTTCCGAGGCTGTCGCAACAGCGACCTTCTGCCATACGCTTGGTTCCTATATGGCAACGGCGTTGGAAGAGCATTTCGGTGTGCCGCAGATCGACGCACCGCAGCCCTACGGCATCGCTGCCACTGACGAATGGCTCCGTGCCATTGCCAGACTCGTTGGCAAGGAGCAGGAGACGGAAGCCTATATCCAGTCCGAGCATGAGCGCATCGCGCCCCGCCTTGCACAGCTGCGTGAGGAACTCAAGGGACTCAACGGCTTTGTCATGACCGGTTCTTCCTACGCGCACGGTCTGATCTCCGTTCTGCGTGAGCTGGGACTCGGCGTGGAAGGCTCCATCGTTTTTCATCACGATCCGGTTTATGACAGCGGTCACGAGCATCAGAACACGCTCAAATATCTCGTGGATACCTATGGCGATGTTCCGCACTTTACCGTCAGCAAAACGCAGCCCTTCCAGCTTTATGCCATCCTGAACCGCGTCAAGACGGACTTTGTCATCATCCGTCACAACGGACTGGCACCTGTTGCCGCAAAGCTTGGTATTCCCGCACTGGCAATGGGTGATGAACACTTCCCTGTCGGCTATGACGGCATCATTCGTGTCGGTGAAATTCTGCTCGATATTGTGGCAAGAAAGAAATTCAATCAGGTGCTGGCACGACACACGGAATTAGGTTATACAAACTGGTGGCTCAGTCAGGAAGACCCGTTCATTCTGGCAAGAAAACCCGAACTGCTCGATGAGCCGATCCATGAAGAAAACGGAGGCAGATACGATGGCTGAACTGAAACAAACCAATACAATCGTACATCCCCGCTACGGCTGTGCCATCGGTGCAGCCTACACGGTTGCAGCAATTCCGGGCGGTGTCCCGATCGCCAACTGCGGCCCCGGATGTGTGGATAAGCAGTATTTTGCACTGTCCGGCTCCAACGGCTTTCAAGGCTCCGGCGAGCTGATCGGTGATAATGTCGAGAGCGTCGTCAAGGAATACCGGAAGCAGGGCTACAATATCGTCTTTGCAGATACGGCGGGCTTCAAGGGAAATAATCTGCGCGGTCATGAGATCGTGGTCAAGTCGATCATCGACCAGTTTGTCGGTGATTTCAAGGGAAGACGGCGGAAAACGCTCATCAATCTCTGGGCAGAGGTACCGTACTTCAATACCTTCTGGCGCGGTGATACTGCCGAATTGAAGCGCGTTCTGGAGGGTGCCGGATTTGAGGTCAATGTCCTGTTTGGACCGCAGAGCGGCGGAATAGACGAATGGAAGCGCATCCCGCGTGCGTCATTCAATCTGGTGGTTTCCCCGTGGGTCGGTGTGGGCATTGCCAAGCATCTGGAGCAGAAATACGGTCAGCCCTATCTGCATATCCCGGTGCTGCCCATCGGTGAGGAGGCGACCTCGGCGTTTCTGCGGCAGGTCGTGGAATTTGCTGGCATCGACCCGCAGAAGTCAGAGCGCTTTATTGCGCGGGAGGCACATGAGTACTATTATTATCTGGAGCATTTTGCGGACTTCTTTGCGGAATACTGGTTCGGACTGCCGTCAAAATTTGCGACCGTCGGTGACAGTGCGTATAACATTGCGCTGACAAAATTCCTTGCAGATCAGGTGGGACTCGTCCCGGTCAAGCAGATCATCACGGACAATCCGCCTGAAAAGCAGCGCAGCCGCATCGCGGAACTGTACCACAGCCTCACAGAGGGCGTGGATGCGGAAGCCATCTTCCTGGAGGATGGCTATCTGATCGAACAAGCCCTGCGGGAAACAGATTTCGGCTCCGGTGTTCCGCTGATCCTTGGCTCGTCCTGGGAAAAGGATGTAGCAGCCGAGCGAAAGGGCTTACTTCTGGAGGTCGGCACTCCGGTGACCGAGGAAGTAGTCATCAACCGCAGCTACATCGGCTACCGCGGAGCGCTGACATTGCTGGAAAAGATCTATACCTCCACTGTCGGCGGAAAATAAAACATACAGCACCGTATGACAAGCATACGGTGCTGCTTCTTCTGCGCTGAACCCCCAAAAACAAAACCGCTGCATGGCGAGCATTCCATGCAGCGGTTCAACCAAAAGGGGTGTCTATGATTTATCATTTATCGGAGGTATATACAGTCGGCAAGACATCGGCTTGCAGGATACATTCGGTCGCGTCCCTCCACAATGGAGCGGAGCTGGTGCCATGTATTCTGTTTTGTACGGTTCATGTGTACCGCTCCTTTCCTTTGGTATGGTCTTATTATACCACAG
>ONEQ01000236.1:0-859 GCA_900316885.1 uncultured Eubacteriales bacterium
GTCGATTATATCATCACCCACGAGCCCCCTGCCCTGCTCAAGGACTGCCTGAATGTGGATGCCAGCGAGCATGTGGAGGTTCACCGGTTTTTCGAGGATATTGTCAAGGCGTGCATTTACCGGAAATGGTTTTTCGGGAAATGCCATATCAATAAGTATATTCCGGTCAAATTCTACGCTGTGTTTGATGCCGTCCTGCCTGTCACCGTCAAAAATACGGATATGGGCTCGGACTGAACAGAAAAAACAAAAAAAACCCTTGACAAAAATGTAAGAATATAGTATAATGATAGTGTTATATTTCAAATGCGCTGAAGGGAACCAAAACACAGCGTTCCGATTTCAGAGAGCCGCCGGCTGGTGTGAGGCGGTGTCGGGTCTGTGCCATAACTCCTCCCTGAGCAGGTGCGGCGAAACGTCAGGATTAGCTGCATTCGGGTTCTCCCGTTACAGAGAGATGGATTCCGCGTATGCGGGATGCAGGTGAGTGGGCGCTTTGCGTCAAGAAGAGTGGTACCACGGAGCAGACGCTTCGTCTCTTTTATGTCAGTTCGGCATAAAAGAGTTTTTTTATAACTTTATGCCGATTCCAACACAACATTTCTGAAAGGCGGAATTGTAAATGAAAAACTTTGAGAAGTACACCAGACAGTATTTTGATGTCGAGAATCCCCCGATGCGCTGGGCGAAGAAGTCCTATGTGGATCATGCACCGGAGTGGTGCAGCGTTGATTTGCGCGACGGTAACCAGGCGCTCATCATTCCGATGAGTCTCGAGGAGAAGCTCGAATTCTTCAAGGCACTGGTCAAGGTCGGCTTCAAGGAGATCGAGGTCGGCTTCCCGGCTGCTTCCGAAACA
>ONEQ01000236.1:871-4457 GCA_900316885.1 uncultured Eubacteriales bacterium
GCTTCCGAAACAGAGTATGAGTTCTGCCGCGCCCTCATCGAGCGCGATCTCATCCCGGATGACGTGACCATTCAGGTACTCACCCAGTCCAGAGAACACATCATCTCAAAGACCTTTGAGGCGCTCAGCGGCTGCAAGCATGCGATCGTTCATCTCTATAATTCTACCTCCGTGGCACAGCGTGAGCAGGTATTCCGCAAGTCCAAGCAGGAGATCATCGACATTGCGACCTTCGGCGCAAAGCTCTGCAAGGAGTATCGCGAGAAGACTCCGGGACATTTCCGTTTTGAGTATTCCCCGGAGAGCTTCACCGGTACTGAGCCGGAATTTGCAGCCGAGATCTGCAATGCTGTCATCGATATCTGGCAGCCGACACCGGATGATAAGGTCATCATCAATCTGCCGGTCACCGTTTCCCACTCGATGCCGCATATCTACGCAAACCAGATCGAGTACATGTGCGATCATCTCCACAACCGCGAGAATCTGAGTATTTCGCTCCATCCGCACAATGACCGCGGCTGCGCTGTCGCTGATACCGAGATGGGTCTGCTCGCAGGTGCGGACCGTGTCGAGGGCACGCTCTTCGGCAACGGCGAGCGCACGGGCAATGTGGATATTGTGACCGTTGCCATGAATATGTTCACGCACGGCGTGGATCCGGAGCTCGATTTCTCCAATCTGCCGGAGCTCGTGGAGCTCTATGAGCGTGTCACCCGCATGGGTGTCTATGACCGTCAGCCGTACAGCGGCAAGCTCGTGTTTGCAGCATTCTCCGGCTCGCATCAGGATGCCATTGCCAAGGGCATGAAGTGGCGTGAGGAGAAGGATCCCAACCACTGGACAGTTCCCTATCTGCCCATCGACCCGACCGACGTCGGCAGAGTTTATGAGGCAGATGTTATCCGCATCAACTCCCAGTCCGGCAAGGGCGGCATCGGCTATCTGCTCGAAACACAGTTCGGACTGGATCTCCCGAAGAAGATGCGTGAGGAGTTCGGCTATATCGTCAAGGGTATCTCTGATCATGCGCACAAGGAGCTGCTCCCCAAGGAGGTTCACGAGATCTTCCAGGATACCTATGTAAATATCAAGACCCCGCTTGAATACAAGGAGATCCATTATGTCCAGAAGAACGGCATCCAGGCAACTGTGACGCTGCTCCAGAACGGACAGGAATTCACCGTCAAGTCCGACGGAGACGGCAGACTCGATGCCGTAACCAACGCACTCAAGGCGTTCCTAGGCAAGCAGTTCACCATCAAGGTTTACACTGAGCACGCACTGACCGTTTCCTCGAAGTCCGATGCAGTCGCTTATGTCGGCATTGAGGCAGAGGGTAAGATGTACTGGGGCGTCGGCATTAAGAAGGATATCAGTGATTCTTCCGCTGCTGCATTGTTCAGCGCACTTGACAGATATCTGACAGACAAGAAGTAAAAACTGCCGCAGCCCGATTTCAGCTTGAGATCGGGCTGTAGGTGAATACAACAGTTAGGAGGGCAGCCCATGCGCAGCTTCATTTCTTTGAAAGGACAATGGCAGTTTTTTGCCGACGAAGCGCAGCAGTATACCGGATATCCCCCGAGTCCGAGCGCATTTACCGATATCATTCACCTTCCCGGTACGACCGCACAGGCGGGAAAGGGGCGGCTGAATGCCAATCGTGATGAAGGCTGCCTGACCGAAAAGTATCCATTCTACGGCAATGCCTGGTTCCGCCGGCTCGTCCGGATGCCGGAGAAGGATCGGGGATGCCGGATGCGGCTGTTTCTGGAGCGCACCCGCCTTTCCCAGCTGTGGGTCAACGGCGAGTATGTCGGCTCCCATGACAGTCTCTGCACCCCGCATATCTACGATCTGACGGCATTTTCACTGGCGCCGGAGCTAGAGATCATCATCTGCATCAACAACACCGGCTATCCCACCAAGGGCGGGCATATGACGTCACCTGATACGCAGACCAACTGGAACGGCATTACCGGTGAAATTGCATTGCAATTCTTTGATGCAACACATATTATCGCAGTTCGGACTTATCCGGACGTTGCCAAGCATCGTGTCATGATCCGCATGCGGACATCCGGCGTCATCAATATGCTCCGCATTGAGGGCGAATGGGTTTCTTCCCAGGGCAAGGTCGGTGATATTCTGCCGCAGATGATCCCTGTCGCATCTCTTGAAAGCGGTGAAGCATCCGTTGCGCTCAAATTCGGCACAGAGGTGCCCCGATGGGACGAGTATCACCCCATCATCGGACAATTGCGATTGCGTCCCTACGGATCGGAGGACGTGACGGATACCGTCTTCGGACTCACGGAATTTCATGCAGAGGGAACACAGTTCTACAATCACGGCAGACCTGTTTTCCTGCGCGGAAAGCATGATGCCATGGTATTCCCCCGCGAGGGTGCTGCACCGACGGATGTCAACAGCTGGATGCGCATTATGCACATCGCTAAGACCTATGGCATTAATCACTATCGCTTCCACACCTGCTGTCCGCCGGAGGCTGCGTTTGTTGCGGCGGATCTGCTGGGTATCTATATGGAGCCGGAAATCCCGTTCTGGGGCAGTCTCAGTGCGCCCGGTGACGAGGGCTTTGCGCCCCGCGAGGAAGCCTACCTCATCAAGGAGGGGCGCCGTATCCTAGAAACCTTCGGCAATCACCCGTCGTTCTGCCTGTTCTCCCTCGGCAATGAGCTATGGGGCAGACGGGAGCGTCTGGGCGAGATTCTGCATTACTACAAGACGTTTGAGCACCGTATTCTCATGACACAGGGCAGCAATAACTTCCAGTTCTGGCCGAATATTCTGCCTGAGGATGATTTCTTCGTCGGCGTCAGGTTCTCTCTTGACCGGCGCATCCGCGGCAGCTATGCGGCTTGCGACCAGCCCTATGGCTTTGTGCAGTCGGAGCGTCCCTCGACCATGCATACCTATGATTCCGTCATTCAGACGGCTCCCGCCGAGGACACCGACGAGGACGGCAACAGTGATCTCGTGCCGGACAGACCGGTTATTTCGCATGAGATCGGTCAGTATGCTTCCTATCCCGATCTTGAGGAAATTCCGAAGTATAACGGCGTTCTGGAAGCACACAACCTCAAGCTGTTCCGTGAGCGACTGAAAAAAGCTGGAATGCTCTCTCAGTCGAAGGATTTCTTCGCATGCTCCGGAAAGCTTGCCGTACAGTGCTACAAGGCGGAAATCGAAGCGGCGCTCCGCACAGAATCGCTGTCCGGTTTCCAGATGCTCGACCTCCAGGATTTCCCGGGTCAGGGCACGGCAACTGTCGGTATTCTCAACGCCTTCATGGAGGATAAGGGCTTCATCTCCCCAGAGGAATGGCGTGAAACCTGCTCGGATTCCGTCATTCTCGGCATGTTCCCCGATCACTGCATCACGGGCAAATTCAAGATCAAGATCAAGCTGCGCCACATGACACCGCGCCCCGTGCAGGAAACGATGCGCATTATCGTGATGTGCGGTCAACAGGTGGCACGCAAGGAGCTGCTCAAGGTCAATGTCACGGAGATCGGTCTATTCGATCTCGGTGAATTTGAGGCGGAGCTGCCGCCGACGG
>ONEQ01000234.1 GCA_900316885.1 uncultured Eubacteriales bacterium
GGATGGCATCGGAAATCTTGTCGGCTACCTTGTCGGGATGTCCTTCGGTGACGGACTCGGATGTGAAAATATACTTGCTCATAAATCTTTTCTCCTTATAATAAACTCTTTTGGGTGTAAAATGGGCATAAAAAACCGGAGAACACAGCACCGCCGTATTCTCCGTATGACGTCAGTGCGCAAAGCTGCACACCGTCTTAATTACAGAAATTCCGAACGGTCAACATCGTTTTAAATTGTACTTTATACAACAACACTTTCTCATAACGAACACTCCTTTCGTGTTTCTGTAATAATTATACCACAATTTCCGGCATTTGTCCAATACATAAAATTGAGATCCTGTTATTGATTTTTTATATAGTCGCGTAACAGCCCGGCACATTGCTCACGTCCTGCCGGTGCAGTCTGCCAAAGGATTTCCCCCTCAGCATCCGCGATATTCAGCACAAATCCGTCACACTGCTCCCAGCCGTACAGCAGGACACGCCTGCCGTGCAGATAGAAATGCGTCTCCTCACCCTGTAAAATACATTGCTTCAGACAGTCGGAAAAATCGAGCCGCATCTGGTACCAGACAGCACCGCCGTGAACGGAACCGGATACCCCCTCATTCACAAACCCGAACCTCGCATAAAATGGGAGCAGCTCCGCCTTGCATGTCAGAACAATGCCCAGACAGCCGCGCTTTTGTGCGTCCCCGATGACCTGCTGCATCAGCCTCGATGCAAGTCCCCGATGCTGTACCTCCGGACGGGTCGCCACGCCGAACAGCATGAGCCAGTTTCCATGCTCTGAATAAAGCGACGTTCCCTCATACATGGCGTCGCAGAGATTGGCTGTATCAGTTGTCATGGCGCCGATCATGGCGCAGAGCTGACCGTTCTGCTCCAGCAGCCAGAAGCAATGTGGAAACGTCTGCAAACGCATGGAAAATGCTTCCTTGCTTGCAGCCTCGGCGGGCGGAAAGCAGGCGGCTTCCAATGCCGTGACCGCATCCAGATCGGAGATCACAGCCTGTCGGATGATTTCTGTTTGCATAGATCCTTGATGACCTCCCCGGCAATGATCAGCCCGACAACAGACGGCACAAATGCTGTACTTCCGGGAATATCCCGGCGCTCGGTGCATTTGTGCTGTGCTCCGGGCGGGCAGATGCAGTGAGTGCGGCAGCTGATCGACATATCCTCGATGGGACGTGTCGGCTTTTCCTCAGAATACACGACCTTCAGCCTTCTGACCTTGCGCTTCCGGCATTCGATGCGCATCACCTTGGCGAGCGGGCAGACTTTGGTATCATAGATGTCTGCTACGCGGAACGCTGTCGGGTCGAGCTTGTTGCCGGCGCCCATGCTGCTGATGATGGGGATGTGCAGCGCCTGTGCCTTCATGACGAGGGCGAGCTTTGCCGTGACGGTATCGACCGCATCTACAATATAATCATACGATTCAAACGGAAATTCGTCCTCATTTTCCGGCAGAAAGAAGCACTTGTGAATCTGGACGTCCGCATCAGGATTGATCTCCAGAATCCGGTCGCGCATGACCTCAGCTTTATACCTGCCGACAGTTTTTCGGGTGGCAATGATCTGCCGGTTCAGATTGGTCAGACAGACCTTATCGTCGTCGATCAGATCAAAATGATACACGCCGCTGCGCACAAGCGCCTCACACACATAACCGCCCACGCCGCCGATTCCAAATACGGCGACGCGGGCATTTTTCAGTATTTCCATGCTGTTTTTCTTTCTCCTGTCAGATATGCCGAAATCTCGTCAATATACACTTTCCCCATGCTGCTCAGAGACATACCCTTCTTCGTAATATACCCGATCTCCATGATCGTATTTGGCGTATCCACGCTTTCCTTAAAAGGAATCACGCAGAAGCTGTCATTGCTCATGTGTTCGTTGTAAATGCTCGAACAGAGCGTATAGCCGTTCAGACCCTCCAACAGGTTCATCATGGTAGCGCGGTCACTTGCCTTGATGGTTTTCTGAAAAATATGCTCGCTGATGAGCTCTTCTGCAAGATAAAAATCCGCATCCTCGCCCTGTTCAAATGATAGACATGGATAATCCTCCAGCTGTGCAAGGCTCAGCTCCCTTTCGCCGGAAAGCGGATGGGATTTTGCAAGATAGACACAGGCGGGACATCGGATGAGTGTATGAAATTCCAGTTCTTTTTCACGAAGCAGACTGGAAATCAGCTTGCGGTTCTGCTCGCTCATATATAGAATTCCGATTTCACTCCGCAGACTGCCGACGTCCTTGATGACGCTCAGTGTGCGTGTTTCCCGGAGAATCAAATCAAATTCGCTTGCATCATATTTCTTCGCCATTTCAATAAATGCCTTGACTGCAAACGAATAGTGCTGCATGGAAACGCTGAATTTTCGGCGTATCCCTGCATCATTGCTGTATTTCAGGCAGATATCTTCATACTGCTGATACAGCGCACGCGCATAGGTAAGAAATTCCGATCCCTCGTTTGTCACGTTCACGCCTCGGTGCGTGCGCAGAAAAATAGAAATGCCCAGCTCTTGTTCCACATCCTTGACCGCGCTTGTCAGTGTCGGCTGTGCGATGAACAATTTTTCGGCAGCCTTGTTCATGGAACGACATTCTGCGATTGTCAGAATATAACGAATCTGTTGTAATGTCATAGTTTCACCTTACCGGTATGACAACGGCTCTCCCTTAGCAGGGGAGAGCTGTTATCAAGGAAATTCAGGTCTTTTGTATCATTTTGGAGGTATACACAAAAGGCTTTTATCTGATCGCCGCAAAGGCGGTATTCAGTGCATCAATCAGGTCATCAATATGCTCGGTACCGATGGAAAGGCGGATGGTATTCGGCTTGATGCCCTGCTCGAGAAGCTCAGCTTCCGTAAGCTGGGAATGGGTTGTGGATGCCGGATGGATCACGAGGGACTTCACGTCGGCAACATTTGCCAGCAGGGAGAAGATCGGCAGAGCGTCGATGAACTTCTTCGCATCATCCTCGGTGCCCTTGATCTCGAAGGTGAAGATGGAGCCGGCACCGTTCGGGAAGTACTTCTTGTAGATTGCATTGCTCGGCTCGGTCGGCAGAGACGGGTGATGAACTGCCTCAACCTGCGGATGCTTGGACAGGAAATCCACGATCTTCAGCGCATTCTCAACATGTCTCTCTACACGCAGGGACAGCGTTTCCAGCCCCTGCAGGAAGATGAACGCATGGAACGGGGAAAGGGTTGCGCCTGTATCTCTCAGGAGGATCGCACGAATGTAGGTCACGAATGCGGCTGCGCCGACTGCTGCGGTGAAGGATACACCATGGTAGCTCGGATTCGGCTCGGAAACCCACGGATACTTGCCGGACTTCGCCCAGTCAAACTTACCGGAATCCACGATCACGCCGCCGATGGCAGTACCATGACCGCCGATAAACTTCGTTGCGGAATGTACCACAATGTCTGCACCGTACTCGATCGGTCTGGTGAGGAAGGGAGTAGCGAAGGTGTTGTCAACCACCAGCGGAATGTTGTGCTTGTGCGCAACCTTCGCGATTTCCTCGATGTCCACCGCATTGGAATTCGGGTTGCCCAGTGTCTCAATGTAGAGTGCCTTGGTGTTTTCGTTGATTGCCTTCTCGAAATCCTCAACAGTCGGCTCCACGAACTCGGTGGTGATGCCGTACAGCGGCAGGGTGTGTGCCAGCAGATTGTAGGTGCCGCCATAGATCGTCTTGGAAGCAACGATGTTTTCGCCAGCCTTGGCAAGCGCCTGGATGGTGTAGGTGATGGCTGCTGCACCGGATGCAGTTGCAAGCGCTGCCACACCGCCTTCGAGCGCTGCAATGCGCTTCTCAAACACATCCTGCGTGGAGTTGGTCAGTCTGCCGTAGATATTGCCGGCATCCTTCAGACCGAAGCGGTCAGCCGCATGCTGTGCATTGTGGAATACATAAGAAGTAGTCGCGTAAATCGGAACGGCTCTCGCATCGGATGCCGGATCTGCCTGCTCCTGTCCAACGTGGAGCTGTAATGTTTCAAAATGAAGCTTGTTTGCCATGATGATTTCCTCCTATGAATGGGGATTTCCCCGAAAATTTCTAATGAATTATATTTGATAGATTTCCCAATGAGCAAAACGGAAATTCTATTTTTATCTCTTTATCTGTATCATAAATCCTATGCCGAAAGGCAACATCGTGAATCAGGATACATTCGGTCACGCCCTCTGACGATCGAACGCAGGCGGCATAATGTCTGCTGATTTCTTCGTCTCATGACCTCACTCCTCTCTGACTTACTAAGTCTATCTGATAGATTTTACTGATATCTGCCCATGCTATTACTTGACATTTAATAACTATCATGGTATACTTAGGACAGGTTTTGTGCATAAAATGCACGCCGGAGGTGAGGAAAATGGCAGTATACATTGTATTTGACGTGGAAACACCCAACCGGGCGAATGACCGTATGAGCGCGATCGGCATTTCAGCGGTCAAGGATCACAGGATTGTTGCAAGCTATGCCACACTCGTCAATCCCGAAACCCACTTTGACACCTTTAATACCAAGCTCACGGGCATCGATGCGGAGAGCGTCAGGGAGGCGCCGAATTTTGCGGAGCTGTGGCAAAAGATCGGACCGATTATGAGCCGGGGCATTCTCGTCGCCCATAATGCCGTCTTTGATATGAGTGTACTGCGTCAATGCCTGCGGAGCTATGGAATTGCGTGGAAATCCACGGCGCCGTATCTGTGTACGGTTCAGATTGGCAGGCGCGTTCTGCCGGGCATGAAGCACAGCCTTGACGTCATGTGCGAGTATTACGGGATTGAACTGGATCACCACAAGGCAGACAGCGATAGCCATGCTTGTGCGGAGATCCTGCTCCGGTACATGGAAAGCGGCGTGGACGTCAGCCGATTTGTGAAGCAGTACAGGCTTACCTGACAGAAAGGATCCGGCAATGAAATGTGAAACAACGATCAGAAAAATGAAACCCTCCGACAAACCCGAGGTATTCCGGATGATGCGCGTATTCTATGATTCGCCCGCGGTGGAGCATACCGCATCGGATGCGATTCTGGAGAAGGATATTGACGACTGTCTGGGACCTCTGCCGTTTCTGGAGGGCTTTGTGATGGAGCGCGGGGAGGAGATCATCGGCTATGCCATGACTGCGGTCAGCTATACCACAGAATACGGCGGTATCTGCATCTGGCTGGAGGATCTGTATCTGAAGCCGGAATACCGGCATAGTGGGATCGCGGGGGGATTGTTTGCGTTTATTGAGCAGTATTATCCCGATGCAGTCCGGTTCAAGCTGGAGGTCGAGCCGGAAAATGAAACGGCTGTCCGCTGCTATGAGAAATACGGCTACCATACCTCGCCCTACAATTTAATGACCAAGGAACGCTGACATGCATGAGATCACAGCGAAATCCCTTCTGTCTGCGCAGAATGGGATGAACCTCTGTCGCGGCTGCACGCATGGCTGCATCTACTGCGACAGCCGGAGCAAATGCTATCAGTTCACGCATGCCTTTGAGGACATTGCGGTCAAGCAGAATGCGCCGGAGCTGCTCGAACGGGCGCTGCGCTCCAAGCGGAAGCGCTGCATGATCGGCACAGGCTCCATGAGTGATCCGTACATGCCGCTGGAGCGTGAGATCTGTCTGATGCGCCGCTGTCTGGAGCTGATCGACCGTCATGCATTCGGGGCAACGGTGATTACCAAATCGGATCTCGTCCTGCGGGATCTGGATCTGTTCACAAGCATCCATGAGAAGGCAAAAGCCGTCGTGCAAATGACACTCACGACCTATGACGAGGAGCTGTGCCGGATTCTGGAGCCGCACGTCTGCACGACGTCACGGCGATTTGAAACGCTCTGCACTCTGCGGGAGCACGGCATCCCGACAGTCGTCTGGCTGTCTCCGATTCTGCCGTATATCAATGACACCCGCGAGAATCTGGCGGGTATCCTGAAATACTGCATCCGTGCGGGGGTAAAGGGGATTCTCTGCTTCGGCATGGGCGTGACGCTGCGTGAGGGAAACCGGGAGTATTTCTATGCGGCGCTTGACCGGCATTTTCCGGGGTTAAAGGCGCGGTACCAGCGCGAATACGGTAATTCCTACATTCTGAACAGTCCAAACAATGATGACCTGATGCGGCTGTTCCATGCCGCTTGTGAGAGGTATGGCATCATGCATGACAACGATCAGATTTTCGCTTATCTGCATGATCTGCCGGAACGCTATGAACAGCTCACATTGTTCTGAAAGAGGTACTTGTATGATAACAGAACTGCATTATTCCAATACGAATACCTACCTGATCTCCGGCAAGAAGGGGAATCTGCTCTGGGACACGGGATGGGCGGGAACGTTCCCGCTTTTTTGCAGGGCATTGGGTGAACAGAAGCAGAAGCTGCAGGATATCCGCTGCCTGCTGATCTCGCATTTTCATCCCGACCATATGGGCATTGCGCAGGACATTGCTGATGCCGGTGTCACGATCGCCGCAGCGGATGTACAGCGGGATTTCCTGCATGTGCCGGATGCGGTTTTTGCGCGGGAGCGCACGCCGTTCCAGCCGATCCGTGACGAAGCAGTCCGGGTGATTCCCCTGACAGACAGCAAGGCATTTCTCCGGGAGTTTGGCATCCGCGGCGAACTCTTGCATACGCCGGGGCACAGCGAGGACAGCATTTCGCTCTGGCTGGAAAAGGAAAGGGCGCTGTTTGTGGGCGACCTGAATCCGCTGTATGAGCTGGACATGCACAAGGGTACGCAGATCGCGGAAACCTGGGAGATGCTGCTCGCCCTGAAACCGAAACGGGTGTATTATGGGCATGCCCGGACGGCGGATCTGGACAGGACGTTCTATCAGATTCATGATGCAGGAGATGACCGGTATCTGCTCGTGCAGACGATCATGAAGCTGACAGATAAGGGATGCCCGGTCGAGGACATTCAGGCAAAAACGGGTGCAGACCTTGTGTTTATCCAGGATGCGGTGCGGATGTATCTGACGCACCGGAATGTCAGTGTTCAGGGAATCCTGGACAGAATTGAGATCAAAGGAAGATAGGAGAGAAGTTCCCCATGCAGCGCGATATCCGAAGCTTCAGCCTGCTTGCCCCGGATGGGGCAAAGCCGTGCGTTCATTTACATGACACCGTCGTCAATGATCTGTCGCTTGCCTATCTGTGCAGCCGTCTGGCTGGTCATACGACTGAGGAAGGCATCCTGCTTTCGTTTCTGCGCGAGCTGCCCACGGATCCGGCTGTCATTGCCTACCGGCAGGCGGTCTATCGTGATCTGCGCGAGGATCCTGCTTTTTGCGAAAAGCTCATGGAGATCTTCGATGCCATGCAGTTCGGATCCATTGACGATACGCACGGGAATTTCGGCAATACCGGGATCTGGCAGCTCATCGACCGCCTGCGCACGCTTGAACAGTACAGCACAGCGATCACCTCAATCCGGTCGCTTCTGGAGGGGAAAAAATTCCGTTCCGAGGCGATGCAGAAATTTACGCAGTATATCGGGGAGATCTACGAAAGCAGCGGCTTTTCGGCATTGTCCGAGGATCTCCGCATCCTCGGTGATGATGTCATGAGCATCAAGAGCATGACGCTCGGAATCAACTTCGACCACAATTTTGCCCCGGAGGAGGCAGGAATTCTGTCGCTGAATCCGTACACCTTCGGGGAAAAGGGCTTTCTGGAGAAATTCATTCAGTTCCACCACAAAAGAAACCCGGACGACCGGGATCTCAAGCAGTTTAAGCTCCGGCGCGTTCTGAAACGCTATTCGGATATGAGTGGAATTCTGCTTGCCCGCATCGGTGACGAGCTGTTGTTCTACACGCGAATGATCGGACTGGAGCAGCGCCTGACCGATGCTGGATTCCCGTGTACGATGCCGGACTGCACCGCGCGGGACACGCATTTCCGGGAATTCTATAATGTGAAGCTGGCGCTCTGCCGGCTGGACGGGACGGTGCAGAATGAGATCGTCTGCAACGATGTGGATTTCACACAGGCACAGACGATTCTGCTCCTGACCGGTCCCAACCAGGGCGGCAAAACTGTGTTTACGCAGGGGATCGGGCTGGTGTTCCTGCTGGCACAGCACGGGCTGTTCGTGCCGTGCCGGTCAGCGGAGCTGCGCATCTGTGACGGCATTTTCACGCATTTTCCGGCAGATGAGAACCGCACGATTTCCTACGGCAGACTAGGCGAGGAGGCAATGCGGTTCCGGGAGATCTGTCAGACGGCAACGCAGGACAGCCTGCTGCTGTTCAACGAATCCTTTGCCACGACGACCCACACGGAATCCCTCTGCATCGCCCGGAATGCGCTGCAATACCTGTGTGTGCTGGGGGCGAGGACGTGCTTCAATACGCACATGCACGAGCTTGCCGCAGAGCCCGATGCACTTCAAACGGAGCAGGCAGTCTGCGGTGCCGTGAGCATCGTCATGGGCAAGCGCGGCACACCGGATGCATACAAGGTGCGTGTCGCCCCGCCGGACGGCATCAGCGATGCACAGGCGATTGCCGAGCAGTACGGCATCACCTTCGAGCAGCTCTGCCGCAGGTGATTTCCTTATTAATAAAGACAGTAGAAATACGAATCCCTTCGTCGGAGCCGGCGGAGGGATTTATTGTATGGCAACAGTAGGTAAAATGCAACAAATTTCTTTCAATTTATCATTGCAATCTGTTTTTGTTTGTGCTATAATTTAATTGGTTCATAATTCGGTCATAAATAGTAAAGAAAATACCGAAAATGACAAAATAGTGCAAAGGGGTTGCAATTATGAAGAAAAGAAGATGGCTCTCCGCACTGTTAGCAGGCTCAATGTGCCTTTCCCTTGGGAACGGTGCAGAATTTGTGCTGACTGCAAGTGCGGCAACGGCAAACAACACGACATTCAACAACACCGCCGGTATGGTTGTGGAATACCTCGACCGCGGCATCTGTGCTGTGAACACCGGAAGCGGAATGCTCGTAAACTGGCGGTTTCTGGCATCCGACCCGGATGATGCGGTATTCAGGCTCTACCGGGACAATACGCTGATTTACACCTCGACCGAGAAGTCCGGCGGCGCGACCTGCTTCCTCGACAAGGCAGGCAATGCATCCTCCAAATACAAGGTGGAGTGCCTGAATGCCAGCGGCAAGACGCTTTCCAGCGATACCTGCACCATCCAGTCCTCCAATGCCTATTTCGATATCAAGCTTGACCAGCCTGCCAAGGGCGCAGACGGCGGCACCTATTCACCAAATGATATGAGCGTCGGTGACGTGGACGGCGACGGTGTGTATGAGCTGTTCGTGAAATGGGATCCGTCCACCTCGAAGGACAATTCCCAGAAGGGCAAGACCGATAAGGTCTACATCGACTGCTACACGCTCACCGGCAAGAAGCTCTGGCGCATCGATCTCGGCGTGAATATCCGCGCAGGTGCGCATTATACGCAGTTCTATGTTGCCGACTTCGATCTCGACGGCAAGTGCGAGATGACCTGCAAGACCTCGGACGGAACCGTGGACGGCACCGGAAAGGTCATCGGTGATGCATCCAAGGTCTACCGCGACAGCAGCGGTCTGATCTACTCCGGTAACGAGTTCTACACGCTCTTTGACGGTGCAACAGGTGCCGCGCTCGATACAGTCAACTATGATCCCGGCCGCGGCGATCCGACCAAATGGGGCAAGACCTCGGACAAATTCAACCGCGTGGAGCGCTATTGGGGCAGTGTTGCCTATCTCGACGGCGTGCATCCGAGTGTCATCACCGGGCGCGGCTACTACGGCAGACTGACTGCCACGGCATATTCCGTGGAGAACAAGAAGCTCAAAAAGCTCTGGATGTTCGACACCGGTACAAGCTCCTCGACACCGGGCTACGGTGACGGCAACCACAATTCCATGGTTGCGGACGTGGACAATGACGGCAAGCAGGAGATCATCACCGGTTCAACCTGCATCGACCATGACGGCAAGCTGAAATGGAACACGAACACCGGTCACGGCGATGCGGTTCACGTCGGTGATCTCGACCCGGCGAATCCTGGACTGGAGGTCTGGACCTGCCATGAGGACAGCCCCTACGGCGTGTCCCTGATCGATGCCGATACCGGAAAAACCCTGTACCACGACAACGGCGCCGGCGATACGGGACGCTGCTGTGCGGATAATGTCTGGGCAGGCAATCCCGGTGCAGAGTTATGGGGTAACGGCAACGAAGTCAAGGGTGTGAATGGTGCAACTCTCAACTGCCGCCGTCCAGCTATAAACTTTCTCAGCTACTGGGACGGAGACTTGGAGCGTGAGATCTTAGACGGCTACACCGATTCTCCTGCGACTATCTCCAAACTGACCGGTGATGCCGGCAAGACAACAATCACAAACCTACTGTCCACTGACGGCTATTACACCTGCAACACTACCAAGGGCACTCCTTGCCTGAGCGCCGATATTTTTGGTGACTGGCGCGAAGAGCTTGTCGTCCGCAAGGCTGACGGCAGCGGCATCCGCATCTATACGACTACCTACGACACGGACTACCGTGTACAGTGCCTGATGCACGACCCGCAGTACCGTGTACAGGTCTCCTCGCAGAACACTGCCTACAACCAGCCGCCTCATACCAGCTTCTTCCTCGGTACGGGCTACGATATGCCTGCTCGTCCTGCCTGCACAGTTCTCGGCGGCGGAAGCCGTCCTGACGATATTAT
>ONEQ01000290.1 GCA_900316885.1 uncultured Eubacteriales bacterium
ACGGAGGTGAATCCGGTTTTGGCCCAGCAGCAGCGAAGCGCCCTCAAGACGGCTGTACAATACCGATTTAAAATAGGACACCCTACGCAGAACGATTTTTTAATGATATAATATACAACAGTAATCCAATGACTGAGGGAGTACAACATGCAGCTGCACAAAGGTCTAATCTTTTCTTTGTTTATCGCTTCCGGCTTATGGATAGGCGGACAATGCTTAGCCGCGCCGCTTACTCCGGCAACGTCTGACACCAATTTGGTCGCCGCCATGAACGGCAGGAACTACTCTCTTACCGATCCTCAGACCGGTTATACCGTGGCCGCCGCCACCTTGCCCAGCGGCTGGATCGGCTTGGGCAAAGTGGCGCGGAACAAGAACGGCTGTCCCTCGTGGTTTACGCTGGTAAAAAATCTCAAAACCGATGCCATGGGACAGAAAAATTCCGCCTTAACCATTCACGCCATGGTTCCTTACAACGAGCTCGAGTATTGGCACAGTCCCGCCCTGTTGGCCAAAACCATGGGCAAAGACATGCTGCAAAGCTGCGGAGGCAATATCCAGAACTTTAAAGTTACGGCCGCCGCCATCTCCCCTTCCAACGACCGCAATATGCTCTACTACGCCCAAGCCTATGCCGCGGCGAGCGGCGTTCGCCCGCAGCCATATATGTTCAGCGCCCGTTTCAGCTTCAATAGAAATGGCCAGCCCTGGAAGGGCGGCATCGAGGCGCCAATCCTCTGCGCCAATACCGGCATGATGAGCCTTGTCCAATTCCCCATGTATTTTTACGTCGCCTCCCCCGCAGGCGATTTCCCCGCCACCATGCAGACGGTAGGGGCTATTTTCCCCAAGATCGCGGAGACCGGCGAGTGGAATCAGTACTTCGCCGAGATCAACCGACAGATAACGCAGAAAAATACAGCTCTCGCCCGGCAGACGATCGCCGCCAACACCCACAAGCACAACCTGATGATGCAGTCCAACGCCGAATGGGACCGCATCAACGACGAGGTGCTCAGGATACGCAGCGAACAGCTGCGCGGCAAACATTCCTTCATAGATGAGTATGGCCGGCGGGTAGAATACAGCATCGACGGTATGTAACCGCGCTTAAGAGCTGATGCCGACAACGGCGCTTCGCGCCGGATTGCGGTAAAGCCGGCGGCGCCAATGCCGCGGGGAGAAAAACACGCGTTTATTCTCCCCGCTTTTTTGTGCCGTTTTCTTCCGCAGGCGTAAAGTCCGCTATAAATCTTTTCAGCAGAAACGCGCAGAAATAGGGAAAAGTATAGACTCGGTCGCTATATCACACACAAATCATAGGGAAAATCAATTGATAATTACATTTTCATGAGCAAATATTTCTTGATTTTTACACAAATCGTGATTCCGTTAGGATTCAAGCAAAAAATCAGTCAGCATCACAATTTTGATTCCGTCATCTGTTGCAGGGTTCAGGCATTCGTTTGTGATGACGATTTTCTCGTAATTGTCGCGGATTCGGCGTAAGGGGTCAAGCTCGCGCATTCGGGTATCCGTATTGTTCATAGATTCTGTCACTTGAATATACAGCTTAGAATCGGCATTTGATGCAATGAAGTCCACTTCCTTGTTATCCACTTTTCCAATCGCAACGTCGTATCCGCGTCGAAGCAGTTCAAAATAAACGATGTTTTCAAGGATATGCCCTGTATCCATATCACGGAAACCGAGCAGATAATTTCGCAGACCGATATCTACGATATAATACTTTCCCAGTGTACGGAGGTACTCTTTTCCCTTGATGTCAAAACGCTTGATTTCATAGAAGATATAGGATTCTAACAGTGCTCCGACATAGGCTTGGAGCGTTTGAACAGCGGGTTTTCCTTTCGACTTTCCGGGATCCAGCAGTTTTTCATTCATCAGCGTATTTCCGATAGAATTGATCGAAGTGCTGTTTCCGATATTATCTGCCAGAAACATGATGAGCTTGCGCAGCAGGTCAGGATCTGTGATCTGTCGCTGTCCGCGGCGCTTTTCACGTTCTAAAATGTCACGAACCACTACAGTGGAATAGATACCATCCAGCAAAGTCATAGCCCGATCCGTGTCAAGTCCGACATCTGCGATTCCGGGCATTCCGCCGAAACGCAGGTAAGCTGCCAGCATCTCCTGCATATCATATCGTTCATCGTCAGCATCATAGATCTGTTTCGTGATCTGACCAGTCAGCCCCTTGCGTTCTTCAACGTGATAGCCGTGAAAGTCAATAAATTCAGCAAATGACAGCGGCAGCATACGGATCTCCACATATCTGCCTGCCAGATATGTGGCGTATTCGCCGGAAAGCAGATAGGCATTTGAGCCGGTGATATAGATATCACAGTCAAAGTCCACACGAAACGCATTGATTGCATTCTGCCAGTTTTCGATCCGCTGGAGCTCATCGAAGAACAGATAGGCACGATTGTACTCGGGCAGACGATCCTTTACATAGGTGTAGAGATTTTCCGCTGTCATGGTTCTGTATTCCATAGACTCAAAGTTCATGCTGATGATCTGCGACTCCGACGCCGGTCTCCCGTAAATGTTGTATCATCAGTTTCATCAGGCTCGATTTGCCGCAGCGCCGGATACCTGTGATAATTTTAACTGGTTCGGTATCCTGAAATGCGATCAGCTTGCGAAGATACAGGTCACGGCTTTTTAGTTTCGATTCTTGTTTACGCACAGGATCATCTCCTTTCTATATCAGTATACCACAAACTTTTAAAAAAATCAAGTTTTTAGCATGGATGTTCAAAAACTTATAGATTCTAGGAATGGAGTGATCGTTTGGTGAGAAATGTGCCATAAATGGCAAGAATGGCGGCTGTGAAGTCATCACAGTCGCCATTTCTGGGTTATGCCTTAGCTTTTCTGCCGAAGCCCAAAGCAGATGCGAACGCTTTTGCGCCCTCTTTTACAGCTGATCCGAAACGCTGTAATCCCTTTGCTGCTGCTTGTCCGGCTTTTTTCAGACCACTGGAAACAGCTTTGCCTGCGGCTGAGCCTGCCATATACCCGACAGCGCCGCCGACAACACCGCCAACAAATCCACCAATCACATTACCCGGACCGGGAACGACACAGCCAATCGCAGCACCGATCTTGGCACCGATCGCAGCGCCTTTGGCTGAAGCGAGAACACCTCCGGCGGCTGCAAGTGCAACATCCTGCATTTTGCCAAGCCCTTCTGTGACGGTATATTCGCCCTTTCCCATTTTATAGGCAATTTTGGCACATTCAATCCCGGAATATGCAACTGCCGCGACTACAGCCGCAGGCGTTCCCTTGGGAATTGCGTGCAATAATCCCTTTTCTGCGGCAATCTTCAGCGCACCGGCAGCTAGATATTTCACACCGGCATCCGCTCCGCCCTGAAAGGCTTTTTTGACAATTTCCTTGGGCTGGATCGGCTCACCGTTCTTTTTTTCAGTTATGACTTCTCCCACAGCGCCCACTGCTGCACCGATCAGTGCCGCCTTTCCGGTCTGCTCACAAAGCTCCTTGGCAAGTGCCTTGACAGAAAACTCGTTCCAGTCCAGCTGAACATCCTGACCGTTCTGCGCTTTCTCCTGCAAAGCCTTGGCTTCTGCTTTGGAGAGCGGCTTTCCCTGTGCGCCGTCAAAATCAATGGCAGCCGACACCTTCCGGTTCGGGAATGCAGCCTGCACCTCCTCGACCTGATCGCTGGGGACAATGAGCTGTTGATTGCGGTAATCGCCCTCTTTGATGTATTTGATGGTTTCTTCCGCTGTTTTGCCGTATTTGAGCTGGAATCTGGCATCCGGAACGCTGCCGGGCGTACGGCAACGGCATTCATGGCGTTTTATAATGGCAGTTATTACGAAACAGCGCCGATGGAATGCAGTCCGGCAGATGTGACCTTCAGCGAAAGGCACAG
>ONEQ01000233.1 GCA_900316885.1 uncultured Eubacteriales bacterium
CCATCGTCTGGCAGAAGGCGGGAAGGCATGGAGCTGGCTGATACCCAGTCTGATCGGCGTGATAATCTTTTTCATTGTCCCGTTCTGTGTGGTTCTGTACTACTCTGTGCTGGATAACCCCATTTTCTCTAATTTTGTAGGGCTTAACAACTTTGTCAAGCTGTTCTCCAACTCCGCATTTCTCAAGGCAAGCCGGAACACAGCCATTTTCTCTGCGATTGCCGTTCCCTTGTCCGTAGTTCTGTCCCTATGGATGGCATTTGCGCTCAATTCCAAGATTCCCGGAAAAAGCTGGCTGCGTTCATGCTTCCTCTGTCCGCTGATGGTACCGATTGCATCGGTCGTGCTTGTCTGGCAGGTCATCTTTCACTATCACGGCACGCTCAACCGCATCCTGACCATGACCGGTACAGACCCCGTAGACTGGTTCAATACCTCATGGGCATACCTGCTGCTGACGATCATGTTTCTCTGGAAAACGCTGGGCTACAACATGATCCTGTTCATGAGCGCGATTGCCGGCATCCCGCGGGACATTATTGAGGTGGCAGAGCTTGAGGGCGCCAGCGGATGGTACACCTTCCTGCACATCAAGCTGCGCTACCTGTCACCGACGATCCTGTTCGTGACGATCCTGTCGATCATCAGCTCATTCAAGATGTTCCGTGAGGTCTACCTCCTGACCGGCGATCATCCGTCGGAGAGCATGTATCTGCTCCAGCATTTCATGAATAACACGTTCAAGTCCCTGGATTACCAGAAGCTCTCCAGCGCGGCGGTGCTGCTGTCCATCGTGATGGTCATCATCATCGGCATCCTGTTCCTGATCGAACGCACGTACGGGGAGGATGTAGAGGAATGAAACAGCTGTTCACCCGAAAAGCCCGTCAGCATTTCCTGACCGGACTGCTCTTTGTCCTGGCGCTGCTTGCCGCGCTCCTGTTCATCATGCCGACTGTACTGACGATCACCAATTCGTTCATGACGGAAAAGGAGATCACCGCCAACTACGGCGCGATGATTGACAATGCATCCAACGACAAGAAAACCTACATTTCCAAGGAGCTCAATCTGAAATTCATCCCGGACAAAGTGAGCTTCACGCAGTACATCACAGTGCTGCTCAAATCGCCGGAGTATCTGCTCAAATTCTGGAATTCCGTGATTCTCGTGGTGCCCATCACCATATTCCAGATTCTGCTCGCAGCGTTCACCGCCTACGGATTCTCGCGGTACCGGGGGCGTGTGCGGGAGATCATCTTCTTTTCTTACATTATTTTAATGCTAATGCCCTATCAGGTAACGCTGGTGCCGAACTACCTGGTTTCGGACTGGCTGGGGATCCTGAACACGCGCTGGGCGATCATCCTGCCGGGCATCTTCTCGCCGTTCAGCGTGTATCTGCTGACCAAGGTCATGCGGCGCATCCCGAAGGCATACTACGAAGCCGCACGTCTCGACGGCGCCAATGAATTCCAGATCTTCTGGCATATCTGCCTGCCCCTGACACGCAGTGCGATGCTGTCCGTCGGGCTTCTGGTATTCATCGACTACTGGAATATGGTCGAGCAGCCGCTGGTTCTGATGAAGGATCAGGAAAAATACCCGCTTTCGGTGCTGCTGTCGCAGATCAATTCCGGTGATGTCGGACTTGCATTCGCAGTTGCCGTTGTCTATATGATCCCCGCGCTGCTGATGTTCCTCTACGGCGAGGAATTTCTGGTCGAGGGCATCACCTATTCCGGCGGCGTCAAGGGCTGATGTGCCATACTACTTAGGAGGAGCTTTTCATGGAAGAAAACAAAAATGCCAAGCGTCGTGAACGCATCAAAACGATCCTCATCTTCTTTCTGGCGATCCTGCTGCTGCTCACGTTCTTCTCAAATACGATCATGAACCACAGTCTGCCGACCGTATCCATCCAGAATGCTGGATACGGGCAGATCACCGAAAAAGTACGCGGTTCCGGTGTCGTCACGGCAAATCAGTCGTATCACGTCAAATCCAAGGGCAACCGCAAGGTCAAGACCGTCAGTGTCAAGGCAGGCGATGAGATCAAGGCAGGGCAGACCCTGTTCATCCTGGAATCCCTGAACGACAACGAATCGGTCAAGGCAGCCGAAAACGATCTGCGTGAAGCAGAGATCTCCTACCAGAAGGCGCTTCTGAAGGCAGTCCCGGATTATCTCAAGGAGAATCAGGAGATCGCCAATGCAAGAGCCGATCTGCAAAACAGCATCGACCGCCTGAACAAGGCACGCAGCAAGGCAAATTCCGGCATTACCGCCGAAGCCTACAAGGAAGCCAACCGCAAGATGACCTCTGCCAACGAGCTTCTGACCGAGCTGCGCGGGTATCTGGCATCCGCCGAAAGCGGCTCCGTTGCCGGACTGCCGTCACGGTATGCGGCCTATCTGTCCTCGGCACAGGCAAACCTTGATGCCGCCAATGCCGCACTGGAAACCGCCAAGGCTGACCTCGACACCAAAACCGCGGCAATGGGCGGCACAAGCTCCGAGCAGCAGCAGGCAACGATCACCTCGCTTGAGCGTGATGCAGAAGCCGCCGATACAACCGCTGCACGTGCCAAGGTGGATTACGAGCTGAGCAGCAGCGATCTCACGCTCCGCCGTGCATGGGAGGATGCAGAGTCCGCCGCAAAATACGCACATGAGGACGTAGAAAAAGCAAGAAAAGCTCTGACAGAAATCCGTGCCAAGGAAGCCGCACTTGAATCCGCACAGGCGACCGTTGACCGCGCCAATGCATCCGTGAGATCCGCAGAGAGCTCCAAAAGCTCTGCGATCCGCTCCGCCGTTTCTGCGATCGAGCAGGACATTGCCGCAGCACAGATCGATTATAATTCCGCACACGAAATCGTGGATGCCTACACAGCACAGGGCGAGCCGGCAGACCTCACATCGCTTGAGGATGCCGTAGCAGCCAACGAAAAGACGCTCCAAAGCCTGATCGTTGCCCTGACCGAGACGAAGAAGAATGATGACATCCAGAACCGCGGCGACAGTCTGGATCTCCAGTCCATGCAGCTCCAGATCAAGCAGAAGCGCGAAGCACTTGAAAAGCTCCAGAAGGATGCCGGAACCATCACGATTGAATCGGAAAACGACGGCATCATCAGCACCGTCAACTGTGCCGCAGGCGATGAGGTAACCGACGGCATGACCCTTGCCGACGTGACGCTCACCAATTCCGGCTATGTGGTAGAATTCACCGTTACACAGGAGCAGGCACGCAAGGTCAAGATCGGCGTGAACGCGGACATCACTAACAGCTATTACAGCGATATTCAGGCAAAGCTCATCAGCGCAAAGGCGGATACCACGAATCCGTCGAGCCAGAATAAGCTGCTGACCTTCGAGATCACCGGCAAGGATGTCACTCCGGGACAGCTTCTTGCGCTCTCCATCCCGTGCTCCTCGCAGAGCTATGACTGCGTGGTTCCGTCCAGCTCGCTGCAGTCGGACAATGACAGCAAGTTTGTCCTCGTCCTGAAAACCAAGTCCACACCGCTCGGCAACCGTTATTATGCATCCCGCGTCACTGTCAAGGTACTTGCACAGGATGATTTTAACAGCGCCGTGCAGGGTGAGCTCGAAGCCTCTGACTATGTTATCACCACCGCCGAAAAGCCCATCAAGCCG
>ONEQ01000232.1 GCA_900316885.1 uncultured Eubacteriales bacterium
TGCTCCAGAGGCGAGAAGGGCTACTGGAAGTCCTCCAACTGCCCGGTTTGCGAGAGCTGTAAGTACAAGCCGAAGCCGACCGAATCCTCCGGCGGCGACGACGATGATGACAGCGACAGCAACTGGGGCGGCTATGTGGATCTCCCGGCTCCGCCGGCACCGGACGGAGGTGACTGGTAATGGGAACTATCCGATTCTCCGCACCGTGTCACTTCGGACTGGAAAAGGTTCTGCGCTTTGAGGTGACACGCATCGGCGGCGAGGACATCACGATCACAGACGGCAGGGTGAACTGGTCGGGCGACCTGTCCACCCTCGCCAAAGCGAACATCGGGCTCTCCGTTGCCGAGCGCGTGCAGATCGTGCTTGCGGAATACAAGGCAGCCACCTTCGAGGAGCTCTTTGACGGCATGCTCAAGGCACCGCTCGAGGAATTCATCGGGAAGGACGATGCGTTCCCCGTCAAGGGACATTCCGTCAACTCCCAGCTCACGAGCATCCCGGCATGTCAGAAGATCCTGAAAAAGGCGGCTGTCAAGCGCCTGCAGCGGGCATACAAGACCGAGGGCTTCCTCCCCGAAACGGGGAGCCTGCACCAGATCCAGTTCACAATCCTGAAAAATCAGGTGAGCCTGTATCTGGACACCTCCGGCGAGGGACTGCACAAGCGCGGCTACCGGCGGAATGCGAATCTCGCGCCGATCCGGGAAACGCTGGCGGCGGGCATCCTCGATCTCGGACGGATGCGCCCGGACACGATCGTCTGCGACCCGTTCTGCGGCAGCGGCACGTTCCTGATCGAAGCGGCACGCCGTGCATGCAGGATTGCACCGGGACTCGACCGGCGATTCCAGGCGGAACAGTGGGACAGCGTACCCGCGCAGGTCTGGCGTGATGCGAGAGCCGAGGCGCTCGACCGGATCGACCGAAGCTGTGCCTTTGAGGGATATGGCTTCGACTGTGATCCCGCGGCGGTCAAGCTCACGCTCGACAATGCGAAAAAGGCGGGCGTGGCAGAGCACCTGCATGTGGAGGTGCGCGACGTGGCGGAGTTCCAGCCCGTACCGGATGCTGTGATCTTCACCAATCCCCCCTACGGCGAGCGCATGCTCGAGCAGAGCGATGCCCGGAAGATCTACCGCATCATGGGCAAGGTACTCACCTCCCCCGCGTACATCATCTGCGGCGACAATGAGTTCGAGCAGTACTACGGCAAGAAGGCGGCAAAGCGCCGCAAGCTCTACAATGGCATGATTTCGTGCCAGCTCTACTGTTATTGACAATCAAATGCTTTACGCTCCGGCGTAAAGCATTTCCTTCTATAGAACCTCTAAAACTATGCTTTTAGAGGCGGGGGTGTGGGGCAAATCCCCACACATAGCCCTTTTGCTTTTCACAGAAAAGCAAAAGGGAAGATTTCCTCTATTCTGAACAAGCGGGTGATCCTATTTGAAGAAGCAGCCATCCACCTCAAAATCGTTCGCCGTGCTGTCGGCTGTCACGATCATCGAAAAGCTCCTGTCCTTTGTCTACCAGGCGATGATTGCCGCGCTGATCGGCGCCAATGCGATTTCCGATGCGTTTTTCACCTCCACGGAGTTTTTCCTCCTGATCGATACGACACTGGTGAGTGCCGTGGTCATTGCCCTGCTCAACCTCTACACCAAACGCCTGACCGATAACGGCACCGAAGCGGCGGATGCGCTCCTGACCGACGTTATCCGGGTCATGTTCCCGTTTTCCGTACTGCTGGCAGGCGGGATCTTTGCCGGTGCGCCTCTGCTGTCCTATGTGCTCGGTCCGGGCTACAGCGAGGAGGCGCGTTCCATTCTCGTCGCGGATCTGCGGTATATGGCGGTTATTACAATGTTCTACACTGTCACTGCAATATGCCTGGTCATTCTGCGGCAGGAAAAGCGCTTTCTGATCGTCAGTCTCAAGAGCCTGTTCATCAGCGTATCCGGCATCCTCTTTGTGACCCTGTCGCACGTCCTGTCCTACCCGAAATCCCATGTGCTCTGCTTCGGCTATGTCCTGTCAAGCTTTCTGTACATGGCGACGGGCTGCTTTTCCGTCCGCCGGCACCGGGTATTCCGTCCGGGACTTCCCGTCTGGAACGATTCCATGAAATCGCTGCTCCGCATGGCGGCGCCTGTGATTGTCGGCACGGGCATCTTCAATCTCTCGATGATGATCGACAAGATCATTTCGTCCACAATCGGTGAGGGCTCCGTTACCTGCCTGTCATATGCGTACATGCTCTACTATTTCGTCGAAACGCTGTTCATCACCAATCTGAGCACGATTCTGCTGTCGGATTTCAACGAGCTTTCGGCGCGGGGAGAGCGGGATGCCATGGCGAAGAAAATCGCAGCGGTCTGCTCGGTCATGGTGCTGCTGCTGATTCCGATCACGATCATTTCGGTGATCTACAGCAAGGATCTTGTGCGGATCGTCTTTCTGCGCGGCTCCTTCCGGGAGGAGGATGTGCAGCGCGTCAGCGGGCTGCTTGCCGTGTATGCCATCGGCTTTGTACCCGGCGTCATCAGCAACATCTACATGCACGCGCACTATGCGGAGGGAAAGACGGTCATCACGATGCGGCACAGCCTGATCTCGATCGGCGTGAACATCGGCAGCAGTATTCTGCTGGCGCGGCTGATCGGACTGCAGGGCATTGCCATCGGCACGGTACTGTCGATTCTGACCTCGATCCTCCTGTACAAACGGACGATGCGGGATCTGCTCCCGGAGTACAAAAGCCCCTTCACGCTTCCGAAGCTCCTGCGGCTGGCGCTGTCCGCGGCAGTCTGCACCGGGCTGACACTGGGACTGCACCGCGTGCTCCCGTTCCCCCTCCTCTCCTTTGTCCTGACGAGCCTCCTCTGCTTTGCGGTATTCATCGGGCTGATGGTACTGCTGAAGGATCCCGAGACACGCACAGCACTTGCGCAGGCCGCAGACATCGTGAAGGCAAAGCTGGGGAAAAAGACCTCCTGAAGCAGCGATCCAAAGCCTGACCCATTGCGGGGCTCCCCCGCAATGGGAAATTTCGGAAAACCTCTTGACAAACGCCGTTATATCTGATACAATATAATTGCAGAAGATATAATACGGGAGGGAATCACATGGAATATGATTATCAGGAAGCCATGAAGCTGGACAATCAGCTCTGTTTTCCGCTGTATGCGGCGGCAAGACGCATTACCGCCATGTATACGCCGCTGCTCAAGCCGCTGGGTCTGACCTATACGCAGTACATCCTGTTTCTGGTGCTGTGGGAACAGGACGGCGTGTCTGTCGGTGAGATTTGCAGGCGGCTGATGCTGGACAGCGGGACACTCTCGCCCATCCTCAAAAAGCTGCGGCAGCAGGGCTACATCGAGAAGCAGCAGAGCATGGAGGATGAGCGCTCCTTTCTCATCACACTGACAGAAAAAGGAAGGGCGCTGCAATTGCAGGCAAAGGATATTCCGCTGCAGGCCGGAAGCTGTGTCCGGCTTGCACCCGAACAGGCAAAGCAGCTCTATGATCTGCTTTACGTGCTTTTGAACGAGAACAGGAGCGAATGAAATGACCAATCTGGAGCTGATCAGAACGCGGAAAAGTGTCCGCACCTTTGACGGGGAATGGATTGACGACGCCGATTTGCAGAAGCTGACTGC
>ONEQ01000231.1:0-5204 GCA_900316885.1 uncultured Eubacteriales bacterium
TAAACCCCTTCCCGGTTCATCCGGGAAGGGGTTTTTGTTCGGTCAGGTCTCCCCCGTCTTGAAGCGGGAGATCTTGTCGCGGTGGGTATTGAGGATCTCGTTCTGCTGGTCGGAGGTCACAGCGATCTGCTCCAGATAGGTCGTCATCTCCGCTAAGTCGCTGCAGGTGCCGTCCACCCGCTGACGCACATCATACGCAAGCTCCGTGTATTTCCGGTAGATGATCCGCCGCTGCGCAATGTCCAGATCCTCGGTCATGGCTGCCTTGGCAAGTGCCGACAGCTCCTCCGCCTGATCGCCGTTTTCTGCGAGGATCACGCTCTCCTTCTGGAGCCGGTCACGCACCTTGCGGACGGCACGCGATACATCCGCGCCCATGTCCGTCATTTCCTCCGTTTCACTGACGATATTGCCCATGAAATCGCGGATCATGAACTGCGAATCGTTCAGTGCCCGCATCGTTTCGCCCAGCTCATCCTCCGGCAGCTCCTTGAGGTCGTCGGAAATGTCGTATTCACCCATTCTACGGGCAAGATCCCGGATGCAGTCAAACCGGCGCGTGAAGTAATTGCTCATGAAGAATGCGATCGCCACCGCCGCGCCCACACCGCACAGGCACAGCACACATGCCGCGATGATGATCGCCGTGAAGATCGACTGATTCGCGATATTGCGCTCCTCCGCCTTGCGCAGGGACAGCTCCACCGTCGCGTCGATCAGCTCAAACGAAACCGCCTTGATCGGCGTGAGCTCCTGCTCGTAGACCGCATAGACCGTCTGCGATTTGTCGTGCTGGATCAGATCCACGATGGCATTCGTCTGCCGTCTGAATGCACGCAGGGACAGCCTGCACTGCTCATAGCGGCGCTTTTCCATCTCCGTGAGCGCCAGCTTCTCGTAGGCGTGGAGCAGCCGGTCATTCTCGTTCTGGAGCGTCATGATGCTGAACAGATACTCCGAATCCTCGTACATGCCCGCACCCGTGCAGAGCACCACCAGATCACGGTCGATCTCACGCAGGTTCTGGCTGACGGATTTCAGGTATTCCACCGCCCGCATATGATTGTAATAGATCGTGCTGCCGTTGCTGTAGACGCGGTAGATGCTGTTGACGCCCAGGACTCCCAGCAGCAGGATGATGAATACCATGCTGAGATAGCTGTTGAGCAGCTTGCCGCGGATGCTCAGCCAGCGCTTTTTGTGCTTTTGTTTTTCCATGCTGCACCCCCGATCACACAGCCGTCTCCTGACGGAAGCGGCTGCAATAGGCATCCGTCAGTACCTCCAGTACCTGCTCCTTGGGGACAGGCTTGCTGTAATAGAATCCCTGGATGTAGTCCGCGCCCATATCTGCCACCATCTTCGCCATTTCCGAATCCTCGATGCCCTCGGTCACGACACGCAGGCGGATTGCCTTGAACATGCTGATCGTGTGCTGGAGGATCTCACGGGACTGGAGCGACCTGGACGCGCTCCATACCAGATACTTGTCGATCTTGACGATGTTGAACGGCAGACTCACCAGATAGTTGATATTGGAATAGCCCGAGCCGTAGTCGTCAAGCGAGAAGGTCAGATCCATCAGCGACATCCGCGCCAGATTCTGGATGAGCTTCTTCTCGGAATACGCCGCGGCGGATTCGGTGATTTCCAGGTTAATCATCGACGGACGGACGTTGTAGCGCTCAAGCACCTCCCGGATGTTGTTGTAGATCTTGTCCTTGGTACATCCTCCAGCACGAGCAGCCCGATCTGGAGGATCGTGCCGTTGCGCTCTGCCATGCGGATGAATTCCTCCGGCGAGACATAGCCGTAGCCGGGGACGTTCAGGCGGGCAAGCGCCTCCATGGAATGGAATTTCTGGTGCCGGATATCCCAGATGGGCTGGTAATGCACCTCGAACTGCTGCTTCCCGATCTGATCGAACATCGCCTGCTCAATCGCCTTCTGGCGCTTCATGAGATCGGTGCTGCTCTCCGCCATGTCAAAAACGGCGGCTCTGCCGATGCCCTTCGCCTGCGTAACCGCATACTCCAGCGCAAAGGCAAATTCCTCCGCATTGTGCAGCCGGAGATGCACGATGCCCACACATGCGGTCAGACGCACGGTGAGCGTGCCGGTACGGATCGGGCGGGAGAAAATCTGCCGCAGACGGTCGAGCACCTTCGCCTGCTCCACACCCTCGCGGATGTAGACGGTGAAAATATCTCCGCCGAAGCGGTACACGCTGTCCTTGTCAAATTCCGCCTGAAGCTCGCGGACAAGCTGGCGCATGACCGCATTGCCGCCCTCGATGCCGTACTTTTCGTTGATGAGCTTGAAATTATCCAGCGCCAGCGCAAAGATGTGTCCGCCCAGGTGATTGTCCTTGACATTGCGCATGTCGTTCATCATCGCCTCGCGGCAGAGTGCGCCGGAAACGGAATCCACGCTGCGCGAAACCTCCTCCTCGTTGCTGTACATGAGAAAGACCATCGCGGTCGTACACAGGCAGTACAGCGGCGACCGCAGGAACAGCAGGAGCAGAACATAATGCACCCCGCCCGCGACCAGAATGCCCGCACAGCGGAGCAAACCCATGCGCCGGCGTTTCCGGTGCCGCAGCACGGTCACAGCCGTTCCGGCAGAATACAGCAGATAATGCACCGGCAGGATCCAGAAGTACTTGCCGGTGTGGAAGCCGCCCGCATCCGTGTAGAAGATGTAATTCGACCAGACGCTCGACAGCAGCAGTCCCAGACAGATCAGGTACGGAATCACATTCAGACTCCGCCGCAGGAGCATCTGGGGCGTTTCATGGCGGTGGCGCCGCACGAAATAATCCGCGAAAAAGATCGGTGTCGATGTCTGTACCGCAAAGAAGATGAACGTCAGCAGACGGCAGCCCAAACTGCTCAGAGCATGAGTCTCCGTGAACTTGACGATAAACAGCTCCAGAAACTGGGAAACAATGACCGTCAGGATCAGCGGTCCCGAATGTCTCGAAAGCAGCAGACGGGAGCCGTGATGCACGGTCGAAACGATCAGAAACAGGATCAGAAAGATCGCTGAACAGATCTCGTAATGAATCAGCACACCCCCGCCCCCTTTCGACTTTATCCTTGTAACACGCTATTACATATATTGTACCATATTTTCACGGCTTCTGCAAGGGGAAAGCGCAAATTCCTACAAAATGATAGATACCACGCCCGCAGTTTGTGCATGTTGCACAGCGGCAGCGAAAAATTTCTGGCTGTTCCCCCAAATTGGGAAATATGGGTGATATGCCTTGACAATGGCGGGCATAAGATGGTATAATAAGAGGTAGAAACTTTTATTTGCAGCCCTCTGGCGCTGTCAAAATAAAGAATTGAACAAAGAAAGCGAGGAATCCACATGGACGAAAACATCCGACCCTCTGCACTTTCCCGCGATGATGAACGTCTGCTGGTGAAGTATGCAGATACGATTATCACCGAGGACGGCGCACAGGTCCCGGCTGCGGCTGAGGTTCTGGCTCAGATTATCTGCTCGACCCCGCCGGAGCTGGTAGAGAACATTTATAAATTACAGCCGACCAAGCGCCTGATCGTTGTGACCCACAGCACGATGGCGACCGATCTGGCAAATGTACTGGCACGCTCTCTCACCGAGAACTATTTTGCACTGTATGCCGGCGGAAACTGGTATGCCGATGCAGCGCTTGAGGAGATCCGCAGCCTCAACAGCAAGCTGATCGATGACGCAGGCAATGAGATCTCCATTGCGGAGGAGCTCATCCCCGGCATCTTTGCGTCCGCGGACGGCAGAATCCTCGCATCCGAGGGGATGCTCACCGAGCTCGGCGGCGAAAAGCTCCGCAGCAAGCACTTCCAGGATAACTGGGGTACTCTGCTCCCGGCACAGTACAACATGGATACCCTCGCCAAGGAGGATATTACCTTCAAGACCCGCACCTTTGCCGTGGCGAATCTCATCAAGCAGATCCAGAAGCGCGGCGACGATACACTCCCCGTTCCGGAGCGCACGCTCGTATTCGGCGCAGGCCACTGCCTCGTGACCGAGTGGGAGACACCGAGGGACAAGGATGCTGCCCTGCGCCGCCTGATCTTCCTGACGCTGTTCAGCGCCGAGGAGCGCGGCGATGCACTCGCTTCCATGCTGCCGGTTCTGGCAGAGGCGGATACGCTGCCCGAGGCATTTCTTGCCGATCTGGAGCGCATTTTCGTGAACGGAGCACCGTGCAGCTTCCGCAAGTGGAGCAATATCATTGACCGCCTGATTCTCGACTACGAGGAACTGGGCGTTCTGAAGGGAGGCGCTGCTGAATGAAGGTAGGATTTGGCTACCAGATAGGCAAACGACATGCTGCGGAAACCGATCCGGAGATGCACATCTGTCAGGATCTTGCAGCAGTCTACTCTGACGAGGAGATCTCCGTCATTGCCGTTGCCGACGGCAAGGCGGGCAGAAATATGCCGGCTGCCGCAGTCGCAGCCGCACAGGTCAACGTGGATACGATGATCGCATTCTTCCGCGATCCGGCAACCTGGCGAATCAAGGGCAAGAATGATTTCAAGGAGACTGCACTCCGGATGCTCGACAGCTCCCTGGAGACAGTCGCAGGCGGCGAGGAGTATGCCTATGAGGAGCTCCGTGCAACCGTTTCGGCGGTCGCAGTCCGCGCAAACGGCGAATTTCTCGCAGTTTCCATCGGTGACGGCTCCGTTGTCGCATTCGATCAGGAGCTCCAGCCGAAGATGCTCATTCCGCCGTACCGTGAGGGCGCGAAGAACCGCACGGTTTACACCAATGACGCCGAGGGGGCACGGGCGCATATCGCCGTATGGGGCGGTACGCTCAAATCCTCGAAGTTCCTTGCCTTTGCTGTCTTCACAGACGGTGCGGATTCCCTGATGCGCCGCGGCAAGGAGGGCGCACAGATCCTGCGCACTGCCGCAGCCTGCACGCTGCTCGGCTCCGGTGACAAGTATATCCGTGAGGCGATCAGCGAGATCGCTGAGAATGATACCCGCGATGATGTTTCGATGGCTGTCCTGACCGCAGAGACGAGCGAGGGTGCTGTCGCTGCGAAGAAGGTCATCCTGGAGCAGCGCGTTGCCAAGGAGAAGGCACAGAAGGAGGCGCCCAAGGTCGAGCTGGAGAAGCCCGCAGAGCCCGAAACCGCCGAGCAGGCTGCCCCGGCAGCAGAGCCGGAGCCG
>ONEQ01000231.1:5224-5699 GCA_900316885.1 uncultured Eubacteriales bacterium
GAGCCGGAGCCGATGCCCATGCCGAATCCGCCCATGCCGGAGCAGGAGACACCCGCGCCCGAGGCTGAGGAGGTCAAGACAGAGGAGCCGGAGGCTGAGGAGCCCAAGGCAGAGGAGCCCAAGGCTGAGCCTGCGGATGCTGCCGCAGAGCTGGATATTCCGGTCAATGCCGATCCGACGCCGTGCGAGACAACGATCCTGCGTGCGGTCTATGCCGAGCCGCTGAGCGCGAAGGAGCTTGTGAACGGCGGTCATGTCCGCAAGGGACGTGTGCTGGAGAATGTGCTCCCGCTGCTGCGTGCGCACCGCATCCGCTATGAGGACGGAAAGTTCCGCGCAAATGAATAAGGAAAAAACCTCCCGGAGAACGGCTCCGGGAGGTTTTTTGATTATTGGGAATCGGTCTTGCCGGATGGAATGATGGAGAATCCCAGTCCCAGCAGGATGAAAAAGTAGGGGGTCGTGTAGAAGATTG
>ONEQ01000226.1 GCA_900316885.1 uncultured Eubacteriales bacterium
ACAGCGCCTCGAGCATTCTACGCCGAAACAGACGGATGCAACTGCCGTAACCAGACGCACAACCGGCACCACGCGATCTACCACACAGACGACCCGCATGACGACGCAAACGACCCGCATAGCGCCGGAAACCTATGCGACCACTATGGCAACCGAAGCACTTTGGACGACCAAAGCCAGCTGGACGACCGAAGCCACATGGACGACCAGAGCCACATGGGCAACTGAAGCCTCGCGGACAACCGAAGCCACATGGGCAACCTACGTGACAACGGAACCGTGGACGATGGCACCGATCGAGCCGACGTATGCGCCCACCTGGGTGGATCCGGCACAGACCGAGCCGACCACAGCGGCGGCTACGAATCACCAGACGGATCCGACCGAGCCGGCAACCGAGGCGACCAAGGAAACCCAATCGACAAAGCCTTCGGAAACCGACAGTTCGGATACGGAGGGATCCTACACGACCGCGACGATCTTCCCGAGCTACAAAAAGACCAAAACTGCACCGGTATGGACGGATTTTGAAGACTGGTTCGATTATGAGCCGGGCGATGCCGATCCATGGTGGAGCGAGCAGGCGGATTGGGCGACGGATATCGTCAGCGGCACCATCGTGAACGTCCGGTATACGAGCTTTAAGGGCATCCCCTATACGGCGATCGACGTCGAGGTGGACAATGTTCTGCACGGCACACGTTCGGGCGGAACGCTCACGGTATTTGAGCCGGGCGGCTATATCAGGCTGGATGACCTGGCAAGGCATCATGAAACCGTGCAGCAGCGCGTTGACAGTATGACCGATGAGGAGCGTGCGCGGGCGGAGACCGTCTACGAGAAGACCACTTCCCTGCCGGAGCCTGTCGCCGGTGACAGGTGCCTGTTCTTCCTCGAGGAGGACCCGGATCTCGGCGGCTACTTCTACTCCGGAAGCCCGCATCTCTGCCGCATGCGGCTGCAGCGCGATGCCTTTGATTCAGGCGGCACGATGGATGAGAACGTCTACGAATCCTACGACGGCACCTATCGCCTGATGGGTGTCTGGATCCGCGGATATTTCCAATGATAGCAGCAAACAGAAAACCAGGGCGGCTTGCTCTGGTTTTTTGTTACCCTTTTTCTCTTGCTTTTTGCCGCAGAGAATGTTATAATAGTATCAGAGTGATAAGATGGGAGGATGTAGCATGAATCTGAAAAAAATGTTCGCGTCTGCGTTCTGCGCGGCGCTTCTGTTTTCCCTTGCCGCCGGTATTCCGGCGATGGCAGAGGGCACACCGTCAGTGCTGTATGCCGGTGATGTGAATCTCGACGGTACGGTCGATGTCACGGACGCGGTCCTGCTCCAGAAGCATCTGCTCGGGCGATCGCATCTGCCGGATCCTGCCGCTGTTTCCGCCGCGGATCTGAACGGCGACGGTGCGGTCGATGTCTTCGACCTCGGACTCCTCAAGCAGAAGCTCCTGACCGATGTACAGGTTCGTGAGGACGGGGATTTCATTCCGGCACCGCTGAAGAATTTCTACGGTTCCCTGCCGTCACAGGGCAGCGGACGCATGGCGGTGTTCTATGTGGATTTCCCGGACTGCAAGTTCGACTATGAACCGAATGTTGAGGAGATCAACAAGATCTGCTTTGGTTACAACAATGACACCAGTGATCCGAATTATCCGTTCACTTCCCTGCGCAGCTTTCTGTTCCGGTCGTCCAAGGGCGTGTTTGATCTGAACGGCAAAGCGTTCCGCTATACGGCGAAGCATCCGATTGCTGACTACGGCGGCGATGACGAAAAGGTCAAGCTCATGACAGAGATCGTCCAGTATCATAACCGTTTCGTGGACTTTGCATCGTTCGACGGCGACAAGGACGGAATCATCGACAGTATGCTCATCTGTGTGCCCAAGACCGCACCGGAAAACGACTGGTGGCCGGCATCCGGGCAGAATTACAGTAATCTTGAAGCGGACGGCGTGAAGATCGGTCATGTCACGACCGGTCTTATGACGATCGATTCTGCTGCGGAGCACCGGAATTTCGTCAGCCTTTATGCCCATGAGACAGGGCATAACATGGGACTGCCGGACTACTATCTCCTGCATTCCGAGGATATTGAGGGATTCCACGGCGAAGCGGGTACGGCACTGATGGATGTGGATCAGTACTCCGATTTCTGCTGCTTCTCCAAGCTGATGCTGGGCTGGTACCGCGAAAAGCAGGTCATGGTCTATGATACGGCAAAGGGCGGCGAGCAGACGTTTGAGCTCCGCAATGCGCAGACCCTTTCCGGAAACTGCCTGATCCTCCCCTGCGGGACGCTCGACAGCAATTATAACTCGGAATATATGATCCTGGAGTTCAATACCGACCAGCAGAATAATTCCGGCGTCAACCGCGACAAGACCGAATTGTACGGCTATCAGGTCACTTCCGGCGTCCGTGCCTTCCATGTGCAGGCTGCGGCAGAGGATCGCGGCAATTTCCGCTGGCTGACCTACCGTGCTACCGGCGGCAGCGAGAAAATGTCAGACGACGGGATCCGGCTGATCCGGCTTGTCAATGATGCCGAGGGCGGCAAGGTGTTCAAGAGCGGCGATGTGATCGACGGGAAGATCTCCGGCTTCCACTGGTATGCCCCTGATGAAACGGAGTCGGTGGATACCGGCTATACCGTGAAGATCGGTGCGTGCAATGGCGGTTCCTATACGATAACTGTCACGAAGTAAAAAGGTTCGTATACCGCAAAATCGGCTTTGGGTCAATCGGGCAGAAAGTTTTTTCGGAAAATTGAAAAAAACTCTTGACAAATCCAGGAAAACGTGCTATACTATTTGAGTATGGTATGACAGAGTAACCGCCTGTACATACCCCATCGGAAACAGTGCCGGATGGTTTTTGGGTATCCCCGTGCCCGGAAATGCGTGCTGCGGAGGGTGGTCAAACTTTGAATCATGGAGGATGTATTATGTCTACAACCATGCCTAAGGCTGGCGAGATCAGCCGTAACTGGTATATTTTAGATGCGACAGACAAGCCCCTCGGTAGAGTAGCTGCTCAGGCTGCAATCCTGCTCAGAGGCAAGCACAAGCCTACATTTGCACCGCATGTTGACTGCGGCGATCATGTTATCATCATCAACTGCGAGAAGGCTGTTCTGACCGGCAAGAAGCTGGAGCAGAAGAAGTTCTACTGGCACACCGGCTGGATCGGCGGTCTGAAGGAAGTTTCCTACAAGAAGCTGATGGCTGAGCGTCCGGAGAGAGCAATGACCATCGCAGTTACCGGTATGCTCCCGCACAATGCACAGGGCGCACAGCAGATCAAGAGACTGCGTGCCATTAAGGGTGCAGAGCACAAGCATGCTGCACAGAAGCCCGAAGTATACGAGTTTTAATTGAGGAGGCGTGAACTATGTACGAACCTAAGACAGCTTACCACTACGGTACTGGCAGAAGAAAGCACTCCGTTTCCCGCGTTCGTCTCGTTCCGGGCAACGGCAATATCACCATCAATGGCAGAGGCATTGACGATTACTTCGGTCTCGAGACCCTGAAGCTCATCGTTCGTCAGCCCTTGGCACTCACCAACACCCTCGAGAAGTTTGACGTGATCTGCACTGTTGAGGGCGGCGGCGTGACCGGTCAGGCTGGTGCCATCCGTCACGGCATTTCCCGTGCCCTGCTGCAGTATGATGCAGACCTCCGTGGCGCACTCAAGGCTGCTGGCTTCCTCACTCGTGACCCGAGAATGAAGGAGAGAAAGAAGTACGGTCTCAAGGCTGCACGTCGTGCTCCGCAG
>ONEQ01000221.1 GCA_900316885.1 uncultured Eubacteriales bacterium
CCACGTCTGGTAAGAAGCACTATTATTACTGCCGTCACTGCAATGGTGCCAAGGCGATTGATGCAGACTATCTGCACGAGAAGGTGATGCGGGCGCTTGATGAGTATCTGACTGAGGACAAGGTGGCGGAGATCGCTGCTGCCGCCTATGCAGAGTATCAGAAGGAAGAACAGGTGGACGAACGTCCGGCGCTGGAACGCGAGCTCAAATCCGTTGACACGCAGATCCAGAACGCGGTCAACGCGATCGTCGCCGGGGCTGCCCTGCCGGAATTGCAGGAGAAAATCACCCAGTTGAAAGAACGTCAGGAAACACTCCGCAAGGCTCTGCTCGATGCACCGACAGCAATGCCGCGACTGACCGAGGAGCATTTCCGTCTGGCACTGTCCGAGATGGCAAAGCAGTCAAGTGCGGAGCTGTTCAAGACCGTTGTCGGTCTGGTTCTGCTCAAGGGAGACACAGTGATTGTCTGCGTAAATCTGACCGATGAGGCCAACGTTCCGCCGCTGGAACAGATTTTGTTTAAGGTAACAGACGCCTGGAGCAGCAGGTGAAAACGATCACATCATACCCGGCAGGATGGAGCTGCCGGCAGATGCCGTCAAGGTACAGCGTATCGAGCGTTTCGGTGATTGCGGGCATGATGACACCGATCTTTTTGCGTTTGCTTTGTGGCATAGCATCACCTCGTTCTGACAATGGGAACAGAGTAATATATGTACACCTAAGATGAGATCTGCCGTGTCAGATTTTGTATTTATCCTCATTATACTACGGGATTCGCCGGAAAGCAATACAAAATCCTGCACAAAATATGTAAAATCCGGCACAGTTGTCTGTGTCAGAATTGAAATAAAATCTGCCGGATTATGGATTGCAAGCTTTCCTGAAATATAGTATGATAGAAACAACAGAAATCATTATTAAGGGGGATCATTTGATATGAACAGAATTTGCAAAAAAGGTACCGCATTTATCCTGTCCGCATGCATGCTCCCGGCAGCCGCACCGGTATCCGTGATGCAGCCGGAAACCGCCATCACAGCCTATGCCGGCGCCAATGATTTTTCGTGGAGCACCTACAGCAAAAAGGACGCATCCTGGTGGAAAAGCAGCGAGGCGGTTTCCTTCGGTGACGAGATCGTGAAGTACCAGCTTTCCGACGGCGGCTGGCGGAAGGATATGAAAACCGAATCCTCCGGCTCATGGGGGGAATCCACGATCGACAATAACGCGACCTGGGGACAGATCCGCTATCTGGCAAAGCTGTACAATGCGACCGGCACGGAAAAATACAAGACCTCCTGTCTGAAGGGCATTGACCTGCTCCTGAAGGGGCAGTACGATAACGGCGGCTGGCCGCAGGTGTTCGGTGATCCGGGGACGTATCATGCGCACATCACCTACAATGATTCCGCGATGGTTGCCGTTCTGACGATCATGCGCGAGATCGCGGACAAGTCCGGCGATTTCGGCTTCATCGACAGCGACCGTCAGGCAAAGGCGAAGACCTCCTTGGACAAGGGCATTGAATGTATTCTCAACACCCAGATCAAGGTGAACGGCAAGCTGACCGCATGGGGGCAGCAGCACGATGAAAAGACCCTTGCACCTGCCGGCGCCAGAGCCTATGAGCTGCCGTCCCTCTGCACGCAGGAAAGTGTCGGCATTGTCGATTTCCTGCGCACAATCCCGGATCCGGATGCCCGTGTTGTCCGCAGCATCAATGCGGCGGTCACATGGTTTGATGCGGTCAAGATTGAGAATATCAAATTCGACTGGAATTCCGATAAGACCGACAAGGCTGTGACACAATCCAGCGGCTCCACGCTCTGGGCGAGATTCTACGACCTGGAAAACAGCAAGCCACTGTTCTCCGACCGCGACGGCAAGGCATATTCCGATGTATCGCAGATCAGCCAGGAGCGCCGCACCGGGTATTCGTGGTACGGCACATGGCCTGCCAGGAACATCAAGCTCGGCACGCTGCCCGAGCCCAATGAGCCTTCCGCCACAGAACCGACCAAACCAGTGGAAACAACACAGCCCACGCAGCCGACTGAACCGACCGAGCCGAAAGCCCCGGTCAGCGGCAATCTGATCCGCGGCGATGTGAATTCGGACGGTACACTGGATATTCTGGATGTGATCTCGCTCCAGAAATGGCTTCTGGCTGTTTCCGGTACAAGCCTGCCGGACTGGCGGTCTGCCGATCTTTACGAGGACGGTGTTCTGGATGTCTACGATCTTGGCAGAATGAAGCAATTGCTGCTGCAATCCTGATTCCCGGAATGAAATATGACAGACATTGCCCTCTCCGCATTGCGGAGGGGGCATTGTTTTTCCTGAAACCAATCACCGTTGACATTTCCTCCTGAAAGCAGTATAATGAGCTTACATGTGACTCCCCCATTTGACATATCCCGGAAAAATGTTTTCTCCGATGCAACAATCTGCCGTTCTGCAAAGTATACAGGGTGAAGGGAGGCGAGAGGATGCCGTTTGACAACAATGCGGAGCAGCTCATCCGCGACCACGCAGACATGATCTACCGCATGGCATTTGCACACGTCCGCAACCGGAGCGACGCGGACGATGTGATGCAGGAGGTATTCCTGCGCTACATCCGGCGCAGACCGGTCTTTGAGAGCGAGGAGCACTGCCGGCGGTGGTTCCTGCGTGTGACCGTGAACACCGCGAAAAGCATGAACAATTCCGCGTGGATGCGCTATGTGATCCCGCTGGAGCAGGAGATCTTCGAGGAGCCGGAGGAAAATCGGCTTGCCGACGCGCTGTTCCGGTTGCCGCCGAAGTATCGTGACGTAATCCACCTGCATTACTACGAAGGGTACAAGACCGAGGAGATTGCCGAGATCCTTGGCAGAAAGCCCGCGACCGTCCGCTCGCAGCTTGCCCGCGCAAGGGAAAAGCTGGCGGAACTGTTGAAGGAGGAATGGGAATGAAACACGAAGTCTATCTGCACATGAATGAGCAGCTGCATCCGAGTCCGAACCGCGTCGAGGAGGCAGTGAAGTTTGCCAGACGCAAGCCGCATATCCGCATGAAAAAGCTCGCCGTATCGCTGATCGCGGTCGCTGTGCTGTACGGGAGCGTGAGCCTTGCGGCATCGGCGGACGAGGATTTCCGGCAGGTGCTGGCGGACATTTCACCGAGCTTTGCCGCGCATTTCACGCCGGTCATGAAGTCCTGCACCAGTGAGGGCTACCGCATGACGGTTGAGGGCGTTCACATCGACGGGGACAATTCGCATTTCCTGATCGCGTTCGAGAATCCGGAGGGACGCACGGACGAAGCGATCTCGATCTATGACTTTGGGATTCAGCGTGTTTTCCCGCCGGGATTCGATATGACCAGCGGCGGTAATATGAGTCTGGGACTGGACGAAACCACGAATCAGTATCAGTTTGAGATCCTGCTGAACGAACCCGGCGCCGGGGCGTACTGGAGCAAAACGATCACGTTCTCCGTGCCGGATATTCTGGTCGGCTATCACCAGCAGGATAACGTGGAGGTGCCGATCGACTGGAGTACGGTCGATTATCAGCCGCAGATGTACAGTAATTCCAGATTTTCGGACAGGATACTCGTCCTGCCGCACAGCGAACCGCAGCCGCTTTATGAGGAGATCCAGCTCTCCGGGCTCGGCTATTATGACGGAAAACTGCATATCCAGACGCAGATCGATGACTGGAACGGCGACAGTGCGTGCTGTTTAACCCTTGTGGATGCGGACGGAAACCGGATCGAACCGATCGAAGACTGCTACTGCGACTGGGGCGAGGGTGAAGTCAATTATCAGACGCACTGGTGGGAGCACCATTACCACGAGCATATCTTCGAGGTCGATGCGGATGCCCTGCA
>ONEQ01000217.1 GCA_900316885.1 uncultured Eubacteriales bacterium
TCTGCTCCGGATAGAATGTGAGCGAATATTTCTTGTCATTCCGGACATAGACCATTTCCAACTGCTTGTAGTTGTACTTGACTTCTTCTGCAACCGGGCAGATGATCTCCTTCCATTCAAGCGTATTCAGATATGCCGAAAGCTGCCCCTTCCAAGTTGTAGCATTGACGCCCTTCGGTTCCGGGTCTGCGGACAACTCAACCTCCATGAGATTGCCGACCGGACAGCCAGGATAGATGCTCTCACGGAACAGCTTTTCGGCTTTCTCCATGAATGCGCCCTCATCGACCCAGTAATACTGATAGTTGTGTGTACTGCCCTCGACCATGACAGTATTCTCCGAACCGTGGAACGTGTCCGTAATCTCATAGGTCAGACAGCCGGTGTCCAGCCAGAAGGTCATGCGCCCGTAGGTCTGTTGCGCCGGCGTTTCATCGGGTTTCAACGGTTCCATCAGCTCCATACGGATATACCTGCCGTGCATCGGATTCGGGTCACGCAGGTCGTTCCATTCGTACAGCGTGGCACTGTTCAGCAAAGTGCTGATCGCCGCCTCCTGTCCGGGGACCATAGAACCAAGCAAACGCTCGCCGGTATCATCGGATACATAGGTGATACGACTCATTACATCGGCAAATTGTCGTTCGGGCGGCTGATATTCTGTGATTTGCTGATTAACGATAATACTCCGCAGACAGCGGATGAAATCCTCATCGAGGTCATACCACTTGGTTTCTCCGTTTTCGTCCACGCGGACAAGATGCTGCCCTTCGCCGTCAAACTGAAAATATGCCGTCACATCATCGGAATTTCGCTCCGGGGTGCGGTAGAGGTGCATTTCGATGCAGTCATCTGTGACGGTCGATTCCGGTGCAGTGGTATTCGCCTGCTCCCGCCAGCCGTATACCCGGAACACCTCCGCAAGAGCCTGCTGCTGCTCTTTGGTGAGGATTCGCTCCTCCATCAAAACAGCATCGGGATTGCCGTTATCCCGCATTTGCTGCTGTGCGTTCCGGGTGGTTTCCGTTGGATACCGGAACAGAAGCTCCGCATCCAGAATATCCCCGAACGGCGTGTAAACCGGCACCTTGCATGCCGCCTGTTCTGTGACCGGCGTACCGGGTGTGATCGGCGGTGTTGCTTGCTTCACGGCAACGATCATCCCCACCGTGACAACGACGACCAGACACGCCGCGATCACAGACCCTGCGCCGTGCAGCCATTCAAAATGTCCGGTGTGCTTTTCCATCGGAATGGGTGCGGATGCCGTGATCGGCGGTGCTTTTGTGATTCTCTGCGCATTCCGGACACGCCGGAAGATCCGTTCCTTTTCTGCATCCTCTGATGCCTTGCATCCGGCAATGTACCGGAGCTGCGAATCATCCGCACTGCGCATCAGTTCCCGCATTCGTTTCTCTTTCATGCTATCACTCCTATCGGATGTCCTTAGTCAGTTCGCGCAGCTTTCTGAGAGCTCTTGCGCACCGACTGCGGACAGTGACCGGATTCATGCCGAGGATCCTGCCGATCTCAATGGCACTTCGTCCGTAATAATACTTGTGGATGATAATGCTTGCATCCGGCTCTCCGAGCTGTTTTACCGCCTGAAATAAAAGCCGTCTTTGCTCGGCATCCTCTGCATCGGCTGGAACATCCTGCGGTGACTGCGGTTCCGGCACATCGTCAAGCGGAAGCCTTCTGTTCTTGCCTGCCGTCAGTGACCGGCACACGTCAATAGCTTTGTTTCGTGCTGTTCTGCCGATGTAGACTTGCAGGGCGCTTGTCTGCACGCTGTCCATCGTCCGCAGAACGTCGATGAACACATCGCTGACGCACTCCTCTACGTCCTCCCGTGTCCCGATGCCCTGGATCTGCCGGTACACGATGGCGTATACATAGTTATAATAGGTGTCAAACAGCTTGCGGATACGGTCGTCTGTCATTCTCATCCCTCCTCTCCTTGATAAGCTCTGTACAGCGCTCTCATATAGATAGTCGTATTGGAAGGGCAAAACGTTGCATGATTTTGAAAAAAATTTACAAAAACATGTCCAAATATTTCATCGGCAAGCGTTATGATAAATGGAACGTTCCAAACCGCACAGGGAGGTGAGATCATGACCGACAAGGAAAAGCTCGCGGAGCTTTACCGGCTGTATGAAAAACAGCTCTATGCCATCGCACTCGCGGTGCTGCACAACCACGCACAGGCGGAGGATGCCGTATCAGAGGCGTACTATCGGGTCGTCCGGCACATCGGGATGCTCGGAAAACCGGATTCTCCGCAGACACGGCAGTACATGATACGCACGATACGAAGCACGGCGATTTCGCAGTACCGGAAGAATCAGAGGGAATCGGCGCATTGTCTCCCTATCGCCGAAACACAGACGGACATTCCGGACAGGTCAGACACGCTGACACGCCGCATCGAACGGCATTCCTTACTGGAAACGATCACTTCCCTGCTGGGAATCCTGAATGAGACCGACCGGCAGATCGTCGTCTGGTATTACAAGGAACCGTAACCAGAACACGAATGCACAAAGGGCAGCCCCGCGAACGGGACTGCCCTTCTGTGATCTATATTCGTTACTGTACAGAATTGACGATACCAATAAATACCGGAAGATTCGTTTCGGAATCCGCGATCATGTAGAGAAACGGACGATTCAGCCGAATGTAGATTGGGACGCTTTCAGCCCACATCTCCATCGCTGTGGATGCACCGGCGCGTGTTCCCATTTTCGTGACCTCAATGTGTGTCTTGTGGAATACATCCTTGATGAACAGATTGTCCTCGCCGTCCTCTGCCATGCGTGAAAAATCGGATTCTTCCCCTTCCACAAATGCTGACGGCATTCCGATTGTTGACAACGGGTCTTTCAGCTTGATGCTGTAGTCATAGCTGAATTCAGGAATTTCGGAATAAATCTTCCCGGATGCAGGGTTAGAAAGCATCTTCTGTAGGGATTCCGCTGTGAGCGTATCGAGGTATGCTTCCGGTGTCATGCCCTCCTCCGGAAGGAATGCTGCAAAATAGTATGCTCCGCCCTTGTAATCCTGCCGGAAACCAATGGCGTGTTCATCCTGATAATATGGTCTGCCAAAATCATCCCGGCAAAGCATTTTCACCGTCTGCTCCGTTCCATCTGCTGCGGTAAACTTGCTTTCCTGATCGGTGCTGTACGGCTGTTCCCATTCCGCGTCAAAAGCAACCGCATTGACAAGATACATCACCGCATCATTCGGAATCTCCTCAATGATGGACGGAATCATCTGATCGGTTTTATCGTTGACCCAACCGTTGATATCTGCCAGCGTCGTCTCATCAAATGGTGCTGCGAATGCATCTGCACCATAGTAATCGGCATTGGTCTGGAGAAAAGCCTTGCTGACAGGATACTCTTGAATGTAACTGTCCTTCATCCAGATAGAATTTGCTGTCATGCATTTAGCATCCTTGGTATCGCGTGTGCGAAGCGTATAGAACGCCGGATTCAGCGTTTCCATCGAACCGCCGAGGACAGTTTCCATTTCTTTGAGCGTGTTGCCCGCCGCGCCGTTGGCTGTCATGCCGAGTGCCTGCGATACGGAATACGGCGAAACCAGAGAATTCTTTCCCGGCTGTGCAGACTCGCGGAGCAGGTCAAGGGCAAACTTCGTCTGTCCGAGGATGGTCTTCTCGTCGATATCCACTGTCTGTACCGGCTGGGCGGCATAGGATGCGGCGAGATTGAGAGATGTTTCGCGCTGCTCCTGCTCTGTGATACCCAGAATCTGCTTCAACAGTACAAGTGCATCATTGGCGGTCATCGTGCCGTCGCCGTCCAGATCCGCAGCGGAAATCTGCTCATCAGTGAGCTTCTCAACACCTAGCAGGACTTTGTTCAGGCGGATGACGTCCATGATGTCCGACACACCGTCACCATTCAGGTCGCCTTTTGTAACCATGCTTTCACCAACACTTAGCAGGAACTGCTTGTCATCTGTTTTCAGGAAAGCTCGCTGGTATCTCTCTGCTGCGGAAATCACAACAAAATAAT
>ONEQ01000211.1 GCA_900316885.1 uncultured Eubacteriales bacterium
TGATGGATGAGGACGGGAAGCTCTATGTGATCTACCACACCAAATTCGATGACCCCTACGGCTTTCATGAGGTGCGTGTGCATCAGCTTATTATGAATGAAGACGGCTGGTTCTCGGCGGCACCATATGAGTATTCCGGTGAGTCGCTGTCGGAGAAGGGGCATTCCCTTACTGCCGTTTCCGGGGAGTATGATTTCATTTTCCATACCCTGAACCAGAGATTCGAGAACGAAAAGAGTGCCGATGTCGAAAAGCCCCGCCGTCTTTCCCTGAATACGGACGGTACGGTCTCCGGCGATGTGTCCGGTACATGGGAGCTGCAAAACGGCACACCCTACATGAGCATCTCCTTCGGAGGCGTGACCTACAAGGGTGCATTTCTGGTGCAGGCGGACGAATCGGCAGCGCAGACCGTGCGCATGACCTTCACCGCGACCGGCAACAATACCTGTGTCTGGGGCAGCAAGCGCTCTGCCTACAACGAGGCAGAGGACACAGTCGATCTCCTGAATGAAAACAGTGCGCTCGTCTATGCGCCGGAGACGGCACAGGGCTTCGGAACATCTGTAAAGCTATGCGATAGCGACCTCCTCAGCGGCGTGTCCTACACCCTCACCAACAAGAACAGCAGTCTTCTTCTGTGTACAGCGGACGGTCAGACTGCATCCGGCACGAATGCCGTACAGTGGGCAAAGCAGGGCGTTCCTACCCAGGAATGGCGCATCGTTTCTTCGGAGGACGGGTACTGTAACATTCTCTCGATGGCGGATGAAAGCAAGTGTCTCGCCGTTGGCGCAGTCTCTGCGGAGAATGGGCAGAATGTGGAACTGCAAAGCTTCACCGGCGCAGACAATCAGCTCTGGAAACTCATCAAAAATGACAATTACTATGCAGTCGTCTCAAAATGCTCGGACGGCAAGGCAGGACTTGACGTGTTCGACTGGTCGAAGGACAACGGCGGCAATCTGAACCAGTGGGAATACTGGGGCGGTGACTGCCAGCTCTGGAGAATCAAACCGGTCTGCCCCGCCGTGCCGGACGGGAGCTATACGCTCACAGATCGGAACACCGGCGAACGTACACCTGTCATCATGACGAAGCAGGCAGACGGTAGATTTACCATTGACAACGGCACATCCGTAGTCCCGGACGTGACCCTCCGTGCCAACCGGGACGGCAGCTATGCGCTCAGTGACATCCCTTATATCATCGAGCCGCAGAAAGCAGTTCCGCAGATCGTTCGCGGCGATGTCAACGCAGACGGGAGCTTTGGCGTGACGGACATTGTCATGATGCAAAAGTATCTCCTGCATGAAGGTTCCCTGATTGACCCGCAGGCAGGTGACCTGGACAACGACGGAGCCCTTGACATCTTCGATCTGGCGCTGATGAAGCGGGAGCTGATGCAATTGCGATAAGATCACTTCTTCATAATTCCCCTAAATATCTCCGCTTTGTACAAGCTGTGTACAGGGCGGAGCTTCTTTTTCGGCACCGTTTGTCATATGGTGCAAAAGGTTATGTTTTTGGTGCGAAACTGCATTGTCATTCCCAAGTAAAGGATGTATACTATAAATAGAAATCAACGAACTGTATAAACAGGATTGTACAAATCATCCAAAGGAGGAATTGAAATGAAACAAAAAGGACGTATCCGTGCGATGATTGCAGCACTGGTCATGGCTGGCTCCATGCTGCCGGGTATGGCAGTGCAGCGCATTCCGGCAGCAGCCAAGTACGGCACGGGGAACAACATCATGGAATACCTTGACCGGGGTATCTATGCCGTGAAATCCGGAAACGGCATGTTTGTGAGCTGGCGCTTCAATGCCAATGATCCGGACGATGCTGCATTTCAGCTCTACCGCGACGGCAACCTGATCTATACGAGCAAGCCGGGCGACCCGACATGCTATCAGGACGGCGGTGGCTCGCCCAATTCTAAGTATCGTGTGGACTGTCTCTCCAGTGGACAGGTTCTCTCCTCGGAGGAGAGCAGGTTCAGTTCGGGAACAAATTACTTCGATATTCCGCTGAACAGTCCCGGCGCACAGTACACGCCGAACGACTGCTGTGTCGGCGATGTGGACGGCGACGGACAGTATGAGATCTTCCTCAAGTGGGAGGGCAAGGCGCTCGACAACTCTCAGTCCGGCTACACCGACAAGGTCTATATCGACTGCGTGACGCTTACTGGACAGACCCTGTGGCGCGTGGACATGGGGGTCAACATCCGCGCCGGGCAGCATTATACGCAGATGTGCGTGGCAGACTTTGACCTTGACGGCAAGGCGGAACTCATCACCAAGACTGCTGATGGCACGAAGGACGGCACGGGCAAGGTCATCGGCAACGGATCGAAAGACTACCGCAATCCCGGCGGCTATATCCTCGACGGCGCGGAGTATATGACGCTGTTCGACGGTCAGACTGGTGCGGCGCTCGATACGATTCCGTTTCCTATCCCCCGCGGCAATGTCAATTCCTGGGGCGATGGCTACGGCAACCGTGTGGATCGCTTCAACAGCGGCATCGCGTATCTGGACGGCGTGCATCCAAGCGCAGTCTATGGCAGAGGCTATTACACGCGCCTGACGATCTCGGCGGTCGATGTGGTGGATCAAAAACTCTCCGTCCGCTGGGTATTTGATTCCAATAACAAGGGCTCGGAGAGTGCCGCCGGGCAAGGAAATCATAACCTCATGGCCGGCGATGTGGACGGCGACGGCAGGCAGGAGATCAGCATGGGCGACTGCGTCATCGATGACAACGGTTCACTCCTCTGGAGTTCCGGCAAGGGGCACGGCGATGCGCAGCACCTTGGGGATTTTATCCCGGAACGTCCGGGGCTGGAGCTCTGGCAGTGTCATGAACATGGTCCGACTTTCGGTGTCACACTCTTTAATGCTGCAAACGGGCAGGTCATCTTCCACAAGGACGGCGACAAGGACACAGGGCGATGCTGTGCGGATAATATCTATGCTGCAAATCCCGGAGCAGAGTTCTGGGGCGCAAGACCTGCCAAGACGGTCATGAACAAAGACGGCAACAAGCTCGCAGGGCTAAGTCTCTCCATGAACTTCCTCATCTATTGGGACGGGGATCTGGAGCGCGAGATGCTCAGCGGCACGGGAATCACCAAGATGGTCTCGACCAGCAAAGTGGAGCAGATCTTCAATGCAGACGGCTGCGAGTCCAATAACAGCACCAAAGCAGTTCCGTGCATGACCACTGACCTGTTTGGTGACTGGCGTGAGGAGCTCATCATGCGCACAAGTGACAACAAGCATCTGCGCGTGTGGTGTACGACCGCGCCGACACAGTACCGGCTGACGACCCTCATGCATGACCCGCAGTACCGTATGCAGAACTGCTGTCAACAGTCGGCATATAACCAGCCGCCGCATGTGAGCTTTTACCTTGGCTCCGATCAACCGCTGCCGGAGCGCCCGAATGTCCAGGTACTCGGTGTCAAGCACCAGCCCGCGCCGCCTGCCACCGAACCGCCTGTAACCGAGCCGCCTGTACCGACCCTTGCAGAGCCGGAAACACCCGACGACTTCATCTACGGTGATGTGAACTTTGACGGCGCAGTGGATGTATTTGACCTTGCTCTGGTAAAGCGGCAGCTACTTCAAAATTGCTTCGGCAGAAATGCCCTTCGCCGCGGGGATGTGGATGCAAACGGTGCGGTTTCCGTGGTGGATGCCGTCGCGCTCCAGAAATATCTGCTGATCGGGGAGCCCATGCCCGCCTTTGAACAGAAAACCGGCTTCAGCTACGCGATCGACCAGAAAATTGACAAGGGTGTGCATGAGGACACGAATGCGGGCTTCCGCGAGAAGGCTTATGTCAACATTGACAATACCGTCGGCAGCGCCCTCACATGGACAGTATTCGCACAGGAGGACGGCAATTACCTGTGTACCTTTGGTATCGCCAACGGCAGCAAAAACAACCGGCAGATGAAAATTGAGGTCAATGACGGCGCAGACTACTGGGTGCAGGATTTCCTGACGACCGATGCGTGGACGACATGGCAGGAGCGTGGCATCGTTCTCCCGTTCCATAAGGGGAAGAATACTGTCCGCCTGACCTCCATGACAGCTGAGGGCGGTCCGAATTTCGACTATCTCAAGACCGAGTGGACGGACGAACCGATCGCCGAGGTCTATACTGAGCCTGTGCAGGAAACACAGCCTGTCCAGAAAACGGACGCAAGAACGGTATGGATCGCAGGTGACTCCACCGTCCAGACCTACAACGCCAAATATGCCCCGC
>ONEQ01000288.1 GCA_900316885.1 uncultured Eubacteriales bacterium
AACATGTTCCCTCGAACTACATACCCCCGAGTGCGTAGTCCTATTTTGCCCCCTGTGTATCTCAAAAAGACACTGAACTTGTTTCCGAGAACGCCAATAGTCCGGAATAACTTCATCCCACCATTCTCGTCATAAAGAAAAAGCGCCCAATATAGGCACTTTTCTTATGCTCTCTATTTTTCCCTAGACATCAATACTACGCACTCAACGTGCGCTGTTCCCGCGAACAGATCCACTGCCCGCACACGTTCCGTGATGAAGCCCAAAGCTGCAAATGCCTTGCAGTCACGGGCAGCGGTGGCGGGATTGCAGGAGATCATCACAATGCGCTCCGGCTTCATTCCGGATACCGCTTCGATGGTTGCAGCATCGCATCCCTTGCGCGGCGGATCCAGAACGATGACATCCGGCTTCGTCCCGGATTCCCGCAGGGTTTTGGCGATCTCTCCGGCATCCCCGCAATGGAACTGCGCGTTCTTGATGCCGTTCCGGGCAGCATTCTCCTTCGCATTTTCAACCGCCTCCGGGATGACCTCCACGCCAATCAGCGACCGCACTTGATGCGCCATCGAAAGCCCGATTGTTCCCGCACCGCAGTACAAATCCAGAAGCAGTTCATTCCCTGTCAGCGCCGCAAATTCCCTGCCGACAGCATACAGCCGCTCCGCCTGCGACGTGTTCACCTGATAGAAGCTCAGCGGTGACAGCTCCACTCGATTCCCGCTCATGGTGTCCGTGATCGTGTCCTTTCCGGCAAGTGTTGTCTGCTTCCTGCCGAGGATCACATTCGTCCGCTCCGGATTCCGGTTCTCCGTAATGCTCACAATCTCCGGGAACTGCGCCTGCAATTCCGGTAGAACCGGCTGGAGCTTTTCTGCGATGGATTGCTTCACCACCAGACACAGCGACATTTCTCCGCTGTGATAGCCCTGCCGCAAGTACAGGTGCCGCAGCTCACCGGAATGTGTCTCCTCCCGATAGGCAGTCACCCCCGCCGCTTCGAGCCTTGGCAGGAGCCATTCAATCACCTCGGCAAACCGCTCCGGCTGGAGAGCACACCGCGTGTACGGAATAACCCTGTGGCTGTGCTTCGCATAGAAGCCGCACACCAGATGCTCGTCCTGCTCCGCTACAGGATACTGCGCCTTGTTTCGGTAGCCCGTGCGGGATTCGCCTTGCAGAATCGGATCAAATACCGGATGCAGACCGCCAATGCGCTCAAATGCGTCCCGCACCTGCTGTTCCTTGATCTTCGACTCTGCTTCATAAGTGAGATGCCGGTAGGTACAGCCGCCGCACTGCCGGAATACCGGGCAATCCGGCTCACAGCGTCCCGCCGCGGGATGCAGCAGCTCCTCGACGATGCCGAAGGCGTAGCTTTTCAGCACCTTGACAATCCGCACACGGAGGGTATCGCCAACGGCAGTCATCGGGACAAATACCGCCATGCCGTCAATGCGGCAGACACCCGCGCCCTCGTGTGTCATGCCAGTGATTTCTGTTTCGTAGATCTCATTCTTCTTCATCAACGCTCCGTGACCCGCTTTCCTGTGATATGCTCCGGCACCAGCGCAAACACCAGCACCCTTCCACCTGCCTCCTCCAGCTCGCGTTGGATATAATCTTCGTCCTGTGTGAATTTCCAGCTCAGCTTCCGTGTAATCTCCAGCGCAGTTTCATGATCCGCGACAATCTCGATCGTGCCGAACACGATGACGCTTTTGAACGTCAGCCACCACGAATCCGGCGCAGCCGTTCCCTCATCGAGCACGCAGAAAGATGCCTTGCTACAGTGCTGAATGGCATCGATCTTGTGACCGTGCATACCGGAATGAAAATAGATCTTTCCGTCCTCTTCACAGTACCAATGGTTGATGGGCAGCACATAGGGGTATCCCTCATCCCCGAGGACGGACAGCATGCCGCGCTTGGCATGGATCAGCAGTGCAATGCTCTCCTCGCGGGAGAGTGCCTGCTTAGCTCTTGCCAGATCTCTGAACATCGCGATCACCTCTCTCATACAAGTATCCCCTCCCGCGCAGGGAGGGGAACACATTCTCAGTCATCAGACACCGTACTGCTCACGGTAAGCAAGCATCTTGTCGAGGTACTCCTTGCCGGGAACCACATCGTTTTTAATGGCATCGATGATATCCGACATGGTGACAATCGGGAACACAGTCACGCCGAATTCCTGCTTGACCTCCTGCACGGCGGACATGGTGCCGGTGCCGCGCTCCTGACGGTCAACGGTAATGACCATACCGGTGACATCGACCTTTGCCGCGCTCATGAGCTTGGGCATGGACTCACGCAGTGCCTTGCCGGAGGTCATGACATCGTCGATGATGATGACCTTTTCGCCGTCCTGCAGGGTCTTGCCGACGAACATGCCGCCCTCACCATGATCCTTTGCCTCCTTGCGGTCGAAGCAGTAGAACACGTCCTGATCGAACTTCGCGGACAGTGCGGTTGCTGCAGCGACTGCAAGCGGGATGCCCTTGTATGCCGGACCGAACAGGGTCTCGACGGGGATGTTGTTGTCATGGATGCACTCGGC
>ONEQ01000209.1 GCA_900316885.1 uncultured Eubacteriales bacterium
TACGGCCACGAGAGGTTCGAGTGCGTAGCTGAAATAATCCTCGCCGTCGTGCTGTTCCTCGCGGGCGGCGCGATCGGTATCGAAGCGCTGAAGAGCATATTCACGGGCGCGTACACGGAGCTGAGCTTCCGCAATCCGCTCGCGCTTATCGCGGCTATCACCTCGATAGTCGTCAAGGAGGCGATGTTCCATTATACGAAGCGTGCCGCGGTGAAGATTAATTCCGGCGCTCTGATGGCGGACGCATGGCATCACCGGTCGGATGCGCTCTCGTCGGTGGGCTCATTTGCGGGTATTCTGGGTGCGAGAATGGGCATGCCCGTCCTCGATCCGCTGGCAAGCGTCGTGATCTGCGTCTTTATCGAAAAGGCGGCGATTGAGATTTTCCGCGATGCGGTGGATAAGATGGTGGATAAATCCTGTCCGGACGAAACGCTGGCGGAAATGCGCGGTGTGATTCTGGCGACCGACGGGGTTCTGGGCATTGATGAGCTGAAAACGCGCCTGTTCGGATCGAAGATCTACGTGGAGGTCGAGATCGTGATGGATGCCAGCAAAACGCTGGTCGAGGCGCACGACACCGCCGAGCAGGTGCATGACGCGATTGAATCGCACTTCTCCGCCGTCAAGCACTGTATGGTGCATGTGAATCCGAATATGCCCGAAAAAACGCCAAATGTATAAGAAAATCCCTCCCCATCGGGGAGGGATTTCTGTTTACTTTCTGCGGAACCGGTCGATCTTCTCGCCAACCTGTTCACGATATTCGGTGACCTTTTCACCGACGTGCTCACGGTATTCACCGACCTTTTCGGTCACATGCTCGCGGTATTCACCGACCTTCTCAGTTACATGCTCGCGGTACTCACCGACCTTCTCGGTCACGATCTCACGATATTCACCGACCTTTTCGGTTACCTGATCGCGGTACTCGGAGATCTGCTCCTTGTGCTCGTTGTGACGCTCGTTCAGGATGTGATTCCGGTGCAGGATCGCAGCCTGGAACGCAGCGCATTTCTCGCGGAGCGGCATCGGCAGCTTGCGCTGAATGGCATGGGAAATGCTGCGGAATTCCCGGTTGAGCATCGCATGATAGCGGATGTAGAAACGATAGAGCTTCCGGCTCTTGCGGGAAAAGGCAATGCCGGACAGGATCGTGTCACCTGCCAGCAGCAGTGCCATCAGAATCGCCGTGACTGTAATGATGCGCGGATCCGACTTGTTGAACAGGGAAACCACGATCGGCTCCACAAAACGGCTGATGACCGTCGTTGCGATGCCGAAAAACATGAATCCCAGCAGACAGATGCGCCCCTTGTAATTGAACGGCATACCGGAATAATCCCAGAGCTTGACATGGAAACCGTCCTCCAGGATTGTCGCGCAGATGTATTCGCACACGATGCAGAGGCATGCGGATGCGAAGAACTGCACTGCCGGATGCGGGATGTGATGCGCCATGATAATGCCCAGCACCGCACCGCCGCCGTATACCGGGCAGTAGGGGCCGAGCAGGGAACCGCGGTTCAGGAAGTGCCCCGATTCCCAGAGGGAAATGATGGTTGTCTCAAACAGCCATCCTCCGAAGCTGTAGATCATGAAGCTCAGGAACAGATAGTCGAGCGTCATGCCGGACATCATTTCAAAAAAATCGTTGATCCTCATAGACGTACACGCTCCTTTCTGCCTACCTCGAGCAGCGTGCAGATCTTGTCGGCAAGGACAACAATCCAGCCCTCACGGCAGGTCGGGGGAACGATCGTCAGCGGCCACATGTGCCGCTTGATGATCTGAATCTCCTTGGCGGTCAGCTTGTAGTCACGGGCAGCATTCCTCGCTGCAAAGGTCGGATGTCCGAAAGCGTGCTTGAAATTGAAGGGCGGTCCGTCGTGCCAGTCGTACAGAAAATAATCATGCAGGAGAGAGGCGCGGATCAGCTCGTTCCAGCTCACATCGATCCCGAGCTTGACACACAGGACACAGCTGATGTACGCCACATGCGCACAATGCTGGAACACCGTCATATCCGAATGTTGAATATACCCCTTGGTCAGATGCAGTCTGCCCTCTGCGAGGAGCAGCTTTGCCTGATGCTCAATCGCGTGAACGATCTCCTCTTTGTTGTACTTCACGCCGGAACGCAGAAAATCGGCAGCAGCTGCCGCAGCGTTCATAGTCGGTTTCATAAATCTACCCCTTTTATAGGACAGCGGAACGTAAACGCCCCGCGGTTCATACCCTTTCTCATTGCTCTACACCGTGTTGACATTTTCTCTTAATCGTATTATAATATAACCAGCGGTAAAAATCAATTGCCAAAATCGATTGAACTGTGGAATATTCCACAGAATGACTGGAAGTGTGGATAAATGGATAAGCGAACACAGAATACCCGGGAGCGCATCCGTGCAGCCTACGTGACGCTCCTGACAGCGCGGGACGAGCCGAAGCTGACGGTGACAGCCCTTGCCAGACAGGCGAATATCGACCGCAAGACGTTTTATCTGCACTATGACACGATGGACGACGTGATGATGGACCTGACGCAGCAGATCGTCACGCAGTTTGTTGAGCGTCTCGAGCAGCGCGGATTTCTGGAAAAGGGCGTGGATGTGGGCATTTTCTACCAGACACTTGGGCAGACCATCGGTGAGCACGGAGCCCTGTTCCGCTATGCCGCCCTGCGTCCGTCGCAGGACGTGTTCTGGGAGCAGATCAAGCGGTCGCTGGCGATGCAGCTGGTGGAGCATTACCGTGAGAAGTTCCTCATCAAGCCGGATGCACTTTATATATATCTGCGTTTTCTGCTCGGCGGGATGCAGGAGATCTACCGGGAATGGCTGCGCGGCGAGCTGAAGCTGTCCATCGAGGAGCTCAGCCGCATGGCAGGCGATGCCGCTTTTGAGGGATTCAGTTCCATTATTAAATAAGGATGGCAAACGTTTAGGTGTATAGCACACTGGTTTGATTACAATTTGTATATTCTGCGCCACAAAGAATATGGTAAAACTACTATATTATGCACAGGATCATTGGATGATTTCACAAAGTTAATAGTGCTGGATTGACAAAATGGATGTTAATGTGGTATAATGATAACAATTGGTGGTGTAAAAAATGACGATGCATCAGTATCTCATAATACAAACATACATAATCACCTGATATTATACAGCTAGTTGAGTTTTGTGAGCGTGAGGTGACTGCATGACCAAAAAAGACCTGCGGCATATGAGCCGGCGGGAGCTTGTGGATATTGTCTATGAGATGACCGAGCAGGAGACAAAGCCGGAGGATCTGGAGCCGGAGGAGGTCGCGGCAGAGCGTGAACGTCTGGCATACCGTCAGAAGCTGCGCCGCGTGCTTGGCAGCACGGTTTCCGCACTGGTCGTTGTTGCGGCGATGGCGGTACTGCTGTCTACGATCTTTCTCCCGGTCATTCAGGTATCCGGTGACAGTATGGAGCCGGCAATGCACGACGGCGACATCCTGCTCCTGATGAAAAAGAAGGATTTTGAATACGGCGAGCTCTGCTGCGTGGCGTGGCAGAACAAGCTCCTGCTCAAGCGCGTGATCGCGCTCCCCGGTGATTCCGTGGAGATCGATGAGGACGGCACGGTTTCCGTCAACGGAGATGTCCTTGACGAGCCCTATGTGACGAACAAAAGCCTCGGAGAATGCTCCATCGATTTCCCGTATACGGTACCGGACAATTCATTGTTCGTAATGGGGGATACTGCCGGTTCTTAACTGATACAATATAACGATTACCGAGCCTCAACAGAAATTCCGATTCTTCGCAGTATTTTCAAATCCGTACTTTCTGCGGATACCGCCCCATATCAGCCGAATCAGGGGCTTTGATACAAAACAAGCGTCAGGGGGCTCGTACATTTTAACGATTACCTGTACGATTTAACGATTACTATACATTTTAACGATTTCAAGGTGATTTGTGTAGTAATCGTTTAATTGTACGCGATTGGAGGACAATGCCCTGAAAACAACGGAATATCAAGGAAAATTGCGTCCTGATTTCACTCGTACATTTTAACGATTACTATGTACGTTTTAACGATTATGGGGAGTAAACGTTAAATTGTACACATCCAGAGGACAAGACACAAAATATGCCGATATATCTACATCGATATGAAACGTTTTCGTTGGGTAAAGCGTACAAAGTTCTAATCATTATTTGTGCATTCAAATGAAAAAACCGAGGGAAGATTGACAAATCTTACTGAATTTAGTATAATATAAACAAGATTTCAAATGAAAACGACTATACTGTTTGTAAAAATGCCATGAAAATTACTGTTCCCTATGAGGTGAGAACATGACCAAAAAAGACCTCCGGCA
>ONEQ01000208.1 GCA_900316885.1 uncultured Eubacteriales bacterium
GACATACAGCCCCGCACCCGGCTCCGCATCAATCACATACCACAGCTCCGTCTTGCCGTAGCCATTCTCGTGCTGTAGAGCATAGGCATCATCCGGATGCACCTGAACCGATAAGCTCTGCTTTGCATCGATCAGTTTGATCAGCAGCGGAAATTCTTTTTGGGGATCATATTTAGAACCAAGCGCATCACTGCCGATTTTTTTCAGGTATTCCGTAAAGAGCAAGCCCTGATACTGCCCGCTTGCAATGACACTCGTACCATCCGGATGCGCAGACAATTCCCAGCTTTCTGCAATGAGATCCAGATCACACGGCTTGTGATAGATCTCCTTGAGCTTCGTGCCGCCCCACAGATAGTCTTTAAATGCAGGAGAAAGCTTCACAATCGGATCTAAGCTCATAACAGTTCCTTCCTGCCGGCATCACTGAGCGCATCCACAAGCTTCTTGACATTCTGCGCTTTCTCTTTCTTGCAGACCATGATCGCATCCGGTGTTTCGACGATCACAAGCCCCTCAACATCAACGGCTGTGACTGTCTTGCCGGAAGAATAGATCACAGAATCCTTTGAGTCAACCGCAACGACATCACCGAGCAGAATATTGCCGTTCTCATCCGGTTCATGGAGCACGCTCATCATATCCCAGCTTCCGACATCATTCCAGCCGAAATCACCGGGGATCACAAGCACGTCACCTTTCGCTGCACTCGGCTCCATGACCGCATAATCAATGGAAATCCTGCGGATGTTCGGATACACCTCATTGAGCACCTCCTGCTCGTTCGGTGTGTTCATCGCATCGCCGATTTTCTCAAGATCTGCATAAATATCCGGCACATACTCCTTGAGCTTTGCAAGAATGAGCGATGCCTTCCAGATGAACATACCGCTGTTCCATGCGTAGCGTCCGCTTTCGATGTATCTTCTGGCAGTCGCCTCATCCGGCTTTTCCTTGAATTCGATGACAGGCTTAACCTTTTCGGGAGCTGCGGCATCATATTTGATATAGCCGAATCCCGTTGCCGGGAATGTCGGTTGGATTCCGATGGTCACGAACTTATCCTGATCCTCCGCAGCAAGAATGGCTGTTCTGAAAATCTCCGTCAGAGCAGGGACATTCTCTATATAATGGTCAGCAGGTGTGATAATCATGACACCGTCGCCGTACTTGCGGTAGATCTCCATCGCTGCATAACCAATGCAAGCCGCCGTGTTCCTCGCAGCAGGCTCCGCGAGAATGTTCATAGGGAACACCTTGCCGTGGGTTGCTGTGATCATGGCTGGTGCCTGCACATCCGCAGTCACAATAAAAATGCTGCTCTTACCGATCACAGTTGCCATACGCTCGACAGCTTCGTTGACCATGAGATCCTTGCCGGAAAGATTCAGCAGTTGTTTGGGTGTCTTTTGTCTTGATAGCGGCCAGAAACGTGTTCCGCCGCCGCCTGCCATAATGACTCCATAATGATTCATAAAACCTTCTCCTCTTAAACCATGCATTGCCTCACCAGATCCGTACTGATGGCATACGGTCTGACTGCGGCACAATGGTCATCTTTATTATTATACCACATAACACGGTATTTTTCAAGGTCTCCCGTCTTGCAGGATCCCTTTCATGCGCCAAGAAAGCGAAAATTCAGGGATGCATACAACATTCACAAACCGATATCATAATATTTGTACAAGTCGCCGAATTTGAAAGAAAACCCGCAATCATAACGTTTTCATTCGTCTTATGTAACAGAAGCATATGAGATGACCTGCTGCAAAGCCAGCCCATATCGCATAAAAATGGTAGAGGGCTCTTGTATATACTGTACAATGCGGGAACCGGTTATTCTACATCCTGTCAATTGTATTCCGACAAATTTGGGAGTATACTTAAAGTGGGGGTTATAGTTTGCTTTCGGAAAAGGAGGGAGAGCGTGGAGTATACGATCAGTCTGACAAACAAATGCAATCTGCGGTGCAGCTATTGCTATGAACGGCACCTGAATACGACATACGGCAGCATCACACCGCAGATCATGCACCAGATCACAGACTTCATCAATCGGCGCAGCGATGCGGGGACCATCTATCTGTTCGGCGGCGAACCGCTGCTGTATAAAGACGAAGTGAAGTATTTCCGCGAACACCTGAATGCCAAAAAGTTCGTGATCACCACGAACGGAACGCTGCTTGACGAGCCGTTCATCCAATGGTGCTTTGAGCGCGGTGTGATCATCAATATGTCCCATGACGGGGCAAAATGCGCGGAGCGCGGCGTAAACAGGGAAGTCCTTGACGCCAACCTGAAGCTGCTGCTGCAATACCAGCCGGAGACGCTGGTGCAGCTTGTGTATACCAAGGAGAATCTTCCGCAGCTTTATGACAATATCCTGTACCTGAAATCATTGGGTGTCAGGAGGGTGTCTGCGGCGATGGATTCGTTCCTGGTACCGGATGACCCTGACAGCTTCGGCGATCTGCTCCGGGAGCAATGGAAGAAAATTGCCGGGATCAGTGATATTTTCATCTACGAGCTGTCCGTCAAAAAGCGCAATATTCTCGAACACAAGCGCAGTACATGCGAAATCTGCAGGCAGAAAGTATTCATCAACTGGGATGGCAGATTCTATCCCTGCGTGCAGTTTCAGAACATCCCCGAATACCGCTGCGGCGACCTGACCGTCGGAATCGATGCGGAACAGGCAAGAAAAGCGCATCCTGATTATTCCATGATGTCCGAACGGTGCAAAGGCTGTGAGATTGCCGACTATTGCCGCAACTCCTGTGCTTGCCGGAAAATGGGTACAACTGGGACTGTCAGGGATATTTCAGAAGCAGCCTGTATGGAAGAACAGGTTCAGATATTAACAGCACTCGAAATGATTGCAAACGAAAAGGGAGGTACATGATTATGAGAAAATTCACAAAAGACATTTCCGCGCTTCTGGCATCTGTTGCGGTGAGCGCCGCTGCCTTTGCTGGTGCAGTATCCGCATCGTCCGAGCAGGGGGCAAAACCCGCCGCGGTCAAGGGCGCCGGGGAAACGACCACAACGGTCTATGAAACAACGCACACCGTCGGAACTATGACTGCACCGGATGAGACTACGAAGGCTTACGAATCTGAGCCCAATAATGGAAAAATCGGGACGGAGATGCCCGAGACAACAACCGAACCTGACACCAACTGGATGATGGCGGGGGAAACGATGACAGACCCCATTGGAACAATGATGCCGGCAGAAACGACAACAACGCCCGACTGGATGACAGAGCCCATTGGCACAATGATGGCGGCAGAAACGACAACAACGCCCGACTGGATGACAGAACCCATTGGCACAATGATGGCGGCAGAAACGACAACAACGCCCGACTGGATGACAGAACCCGTCGGTACCATGATGGGACCGGATAGTACAACGACAACCACAGTCACCACAGAAACCACCACAGACATTCCGCCTATGATGGGTGTTATTGCACCGTTGGACGGCGATTTCAACGGTGACGGCGAATTCGGTGTGACAGATGTTGTCGTATTCCAGAAATGGATGCATGGTGTTTCCAAAACAAAGACATATGATACTTGGGCAGCAGATCTTAACTATGACGGTGAACTGGATACTTTCGACCTCAGTCTGATGAAACGGAAGCTGATCCAGAACACAGTGAGAAATGTCGTTGAGCCGGAAAACCACGCCTCCTGGGCGTTCATGAAAACGACGGAGAAACTGACTATGTATCTGGGACCGGATACCAGCTACGGTATTGTCGGCACCATTCCAAATGAAGAAGAAATCCAAGAGATGGGCTATCAGACAGGCAACAAAGCCTGGATGTATACGGAATACAACGGCAAAAAGGGATGGGTACGGCTTCTGAAAGCGGACAATAAAACACCGACGGTTTATTACTGGGCAGAGGTGGATAAGCCCGTGATATACCTGTATCCCGAACAGAAAACGGATGTCAGCATCACGCTCGAACTGACGGAATCCGAGCTTGCCACGACCTATCCGAAGTATCAGAACGGCTGGAATGTGACCGCTTACCCGGATGGAACGCTGCTGAACAAGGCGGACAGTTCTCATCACAAATACCTGTTCTGGGACAGCGTCAACTGCAGCACCAGATTTGACTTCTCCAAGGGATTCTGCGTTGCGGGCAGTGATACGGAGCGTTTCCTGAAGGAAAAACTCACTGCTATGGGCATGACAGAGGGGGAAATGAACGAATTCATTGTATACTGGCTGCCGAGAATGGAGCATAACGCATACAATCTCATTGCCTTCCAGGGAGATGCCTACACGAATTCCGCCAAGCTGCACATTACCCCGGCGCCGGACAGTGTCTGCCGTGTGTTCATGGCATATATTCCGCAGGAAAAAGCTGTGAAGATCGAACCGCAGCAGCTTG
>ONEQ01000250.1 GCA_900316885.1 uncultured Eubacteriales bacterium
ACCCCTACCGTTTCAAGGACATGCACGTTCTGACCGCCATCGAGTACCTTGCAGAATTCGCCGACATTGACTACTCACTTGTTGACGAGTACGCACTGAAGGAAAAGATCGCTGACTACGCCGACGAGCACGACACCGGCATCTATTATTAAAAGGAGGAACCCATACATGAACACCTTTCCGAATCACGCCACCGTTGAACGGCTCCGCAGGGATTACCCTGCGGGATGCCGCATCGCCCTCGATGAGATGGATGACCCGTACCGCAAGATCCCGGTCGGCACGCAGGCTACCGTGACCGGTGTGGATGATGCCGGCTCCATCGAGTGCTGCTGGGACATTGGCAGCTCGCTTTCGGTAGCCTATGGCGCGGATCGCTGCCACAAGATCTGCACCGAAGCCGAAGCGAAGATCACGCTCGACTGGTGGGGCAAGCATCAGCCGGAAGCCGACTGCACCTGCCCCCGCTGCGGAGCGCCGATGCCGGGAAAAACCTCCCGCCACGCACTGAGCCGACAGGCGACCATCATGCTCTGCGATGCGTGCGGAACTGAAGAGGCAATCGAGGCGGTCGGTGCAGTGGAGTGTCTGCCCCTGATGCAGTGGTATGCGATTCAGTTTGCACAGAACGGCAATGGGAAATGGGTCGGCTGAGGGTATGTGTGTAACTAACACAAGAAAAGCTCATAAATTCGCCTAAAACATCGTCCAGTAATGATATTGCTATTATCCTCCGAAGACGGTAACATGTGTACTACCGAAAGGCGCACAGCGCCGAAAAATAACCGCTTTGGAGGATACTACCATGCTGAACACACGCTTTGGAATCGAGATCGAACTGACCGGACTGACAAGAGCCTACGCTGCAAGAGTGATCGCCGAAATGACTGGCGGAACCAAAAGATACATCGGCGGCCACTACGACACCTTCGAGGTGGAGATGCCCGACGGCAGAAGCTGGAAGTTCATGTCGGACGGTTCGATCCGGACGCAGAAGAAGGAGGACGGCAGGATTGTTTCCGCCAGCAGCCTGTACGCTTGCGAAGTGGTCTCGCCGATTCTCACCTACGCCGAGGATATGGAACTGCTCCAGAACATTGTCCGCACGCTCCGGCACAACGGTGCGATTGCCAACAGCAGCACCGGCATCCACATCCACCTCGACGGCGCAGGGCACGATGCACGGACGATCAAAAACTGGATCAACCTGATCTACAGCAAGAACGACCTGCTTTACAAAGCATTGGACATCAAGCCGGACCGCAAGAGATTCTGCAAAGCGATGGACGAGAGCCTTGTGGAAAAGATCAGAAACCGCAAGCCGAAAACGCTTGATGAGATCGAGGACATCTGGTACGCAGGCTACAACGGATGCCGCACCTCAAAATACAATGAATCGCGGTATCACCTCGTCAATCTTCATAGCTTCTTCCACGGGCATCACACGGTAGAGCTGAGAGCCTTCAACAGCACCACGCATGCCGGTGAGATCCGGAGCTACGTTGCCCTTGCCCTTGCGCTGAACCACCACGCAAAAACGGCACGGAGCATTAGCCCCCGAAAGACCACAACCGACAACGAGAAGTTCACCTTCCGCACCTTTCTGGTACGGCTGGGGCTGAACGGTGCGGAGTTCGCCAACTGCCGGGAACACCTCACCAAACACCTCGACGGCAACAGCGCATGGAGATACGGCAGACCCTGAGCCTGCCGCCTTCGGGCGTTTGAAATACATCATAATTCAAAGGAGGATCAACCTATGATTTACTTAGCTTACGGATCGAACCTGCACCTTACGCAGATGGCTCGCCGCTGCCCCACTGCAAGGGTGATCGGGGCGGCAACCCTTGAAGGCTACCGGATGCTGTTCCGCGGGAACGGCTGGGGCGGTGTTGCTACGGTCGAGCCGGATGCCGGAAGCAGTGTGCCGGTGCTGCTCTGGGAAATCCAGCCCGCCGATGAACGGGCGCTGGACATCTACGAGGGCTATCCGAGGCTGTACACCAAGATTACCGAAAACGTGGATCTGAACGGTGAACCGGTGGAAGCGATGCTCTATGTCATGACAGAAGGTCACGAGCTTTCCTCACCGAGCCCATCCTACTACGCAGTCCTGCGGGAGGGGTACAAGATGCACGGCTTTGACCTAGCGGTTCTGAAAAAGGCATACGATGATTCGGATCCGGAAACATTGCGCCGGGAATGGTAATCGGCGCACAGGAACGCACACAGCGGGCGGTGTCGGGCTTTGCAGCCCTGCGCCGCTTGTTTGTTGGCGGGAAACCGGGCGCGACACGGCGCGTTCTGACGCATTCTGTGGGGCATTGTGACTATGTACCTGATGATGCACATGAAACGGCGGGTATGTTCTACACATGAATTTCAGCGATATTGCTTGACTTTTCGCCTGGAAAGAGCGCATATGTGTCATGCCGCAAGGCACCAAAAACCTACATTCCAAGGAGGACACCACCATGAAATTCCTGAACGAGCATACCCGCATCCTGAAAGGCAACCACCCGATCGACATGAACGACCGCGACAGCGAGTGGATGGCAGTCGAGCTTGACCTGCCGGACAACTTCTCCGACAAGGCGAAAGCCTGCTGGGAGTACTTCGAGGGCGCGGCATTCATCTTCCAGTACATGAGCCGCCTCGTAGTGACGGACGAGGGGCTGTACCTCACCGCCCACGGCGACGGCAGTCACGATGCTCCCTTCGGCGCACCGAGATGGGTGTGCGATTCCTGGGAAGAGCTGGAGCGCATCCTCGAAGCGACCTATGATGAGCTGGAGGAAGAAGGAATCCTGCCGGAGCGGGAAAAAGCGCCGACCGAAGCGGAGCAGCACATCACCCGCCTGATGAACCACGGTGTGCGCATCAAGCGACCGGACGGAACGACCGAGGATCTCACGATGGACTTTTACCGCAGAGCGATGCGCTACTGCAACACCGAGGGCTGCCGGGCGGTCTGCTACGAGATCGAGCTTCCGGGCATCGAGGGTGAGTTCATGATCGCCTTCTGGCGGGACGGGCGCGTTGACAGTGGCAGCACCAAGCGGATCTTCGACTGCCTTGCCCAGTAAGCGCACAGCGGCGCGGAGGGGCTTTGCAGCCCCTTTCCGGCTTGCTGTTTCAGCCGGGTGATGCACCGGTCACTGTCCATCGGACAGTTTTAGCTGAATCATAAAATACACATTTCCACCAAATAAAAAAGTACATCTCTGGTGTATTTATTCGTTGACTATTCGCGGAAAAGACGGTACTATGTACATACCGCAAGGGGCAGAGCCCCAGAGCGAAAAACAAACGAATTTTGGAGGAAAACA
>ONEQ01000207.1 GCA_900316885.1 uncultured Eubacteriales bacterium
GGAACTGCTTGACGAACGCTGCGAGTTGTGTTTCAAGGCACTCATGTGCCGGCACGACCGGCTGAAGGGTACGCCTTCGGATGTTGCACCGATCCTCTGGCAGTACGGTGCGCTGGCAAGGCTGAAGAAGGGACAGGTCATTGACGATCTGCTGCACAACAACTACAGCACGATCTCGCTCGGCTATGCCGGCATTGCGGAAATGACCTACCGCATGAAGGGCTGTTCGCACACAGAGCCGGGCGGAAAATCCTTCGCCATTGCGGTGATGAGATTCCTGAATGAGAAGTGTGCCGCATGGCGAAAGCAGACGAACATCAGCTTTTCTCTCTACGGTACGCCGATGGAATCCGTGACCTACAAATTTGCACAGTGCCTGCAAAGACGGCATGGCGTGATTCCTCATGTCACGGACAGGAACTATATCACCAACAGCTATCATGTCCATGTTACCGAGCCGATTGACGCATTCACCAAGCTGACCTTCGAGTCCGAGTTTCAGGAATTGTCACCGGGCGGTGCGATCAGCTATGTTGAAGTGCCGAATTTGCAGAACAACATTCCTGCGGTTCTGGCACTGATGACACACATCTACGACACCATCCTCTACGCTGAACTGAACACCAAGTCCGACTACTGCCAAGCCTGCGGATTTGACGGTGAGATCGGGATCGTGGAGGAAGGCGGCAAGCTGATATGGGAATGTCCGAACTGCGGCAACCGCGATCAGCGGACGCTGAATGTGTGCCGACGCACCTGCGGTTATCTCGGAACGCAGTTCTGGAATCAGGGACGCACCGCTGAGATCAAGGATCGGGTGATGCACCTGTGAATTACTGCGGTCTGAACAAGCATGACATTGCCAACGGTGAGGGTGTGCGGGTGTCGCTGTTCGTCAGCGGTTGCCGGAATCACTGTGTCGGATGCCATAATCCGGAGGCATGGGATTTCAGCTACGGTCAGCCGTTCACCAAAGAAACAGAACAAGAGATCATCGAAGCCCTGCGTCCTCCTTGGATTCAGGGGCTTTCTGTTCTCGGCGGCGAGCCATGCGAGGAGGAAAACGAGCGTGTGCTTCTCCCGCTGCTCAAGAAGGTCTGGTGGGAGATGCCCGAAAAAGACATCTGGCTGTTCTCCGGATACACCTACGAAATTTTACGAGGTGAGGAGACCCTACGCTATGTGGATGTGCTTGTGGACGGTCCGTTCCTTCTGGAGCAGAAAGATGTGTCTCTCGCATTTCGCGGCAGCAGAAATCAGAGAGTACTACGCCTGAGAAATGGGGTGCGGATATGAGGGGAAAAGTGAAACCGCCGGGAAACGCCGTCCGCTGCGATGCTTGCGGATGTGCCTTTATACCGGAGTCAAAATCGCTGCGTGAGGGCGAGATCGAATACACCTACTTCAACTGCGACTACTGCGGAAAGGCGTATATCGTGTCGGTGACCGATGCAGTCCTGCGCAGGAGTATTGCCAGATACGCAAGGCTGTCCAAAAAGCTGAAGGGCAGGCCTGTGACCGAGCAGACGCTCCGTGATGTAACCGCTTTGAAGAACGCCAATGTAAAACGAGCCGCAGAACTGCGGCAGATGTATATTCGGGAGGGATGAGATGAAAACAGCAGAACTTCGTATGATCCCTGTTTCCGAGCTGAAACCTGCGGAATACAATCCGCGCAAAAAGCTGAAGCCCGGCGATAAGGAATACGAGAAAATCAAGAACAGCATCGAGGAATTCGGCTTTGCCGATCCGCTTGTTGTCAACGCCGACATGACGATCATAGGAGGACATCAGAGATATAATTTGGCGGTTGCACTGGGGTATACGGAACTTCCGTGCGCCGTGGTGGATGTGGACAAGGTCAGAGAAAAGGCACTGAATATTGCGCTCAACAAAATCACGGGCGCATGGGACGAGAACCTCCTCGCAGAACTTTTGCAGGACATCCAGAACAGCGATTTCGACCTCGGCAAGACCGGCTTTGATCCGCCGGAGATCGAACAGCTTTTCAATCAGGTACACGATAAAGCCATCCAAGAGGATGACTTCGATGTTGAGGAAGAACTGAAACAGCCCACCTTCTCAAAACTCGGTGACCTGTGGATTCTCGGCAAGCATCGCATCGTCTGCGGCGACAGCACCAAGCCGGAAACCTATGAAAAGCTTATGGACGGTGAGAAAGCAAATCTGCTGCTGACCGATCCGCCGTACCTCGTGGCATACAGCAATACCTCCGGCAGCATCAAGAACGATGATCTTTCGGATAAGGAAGGATATGAATTCCTGAAAAGTGCATTTGCCTGTTTCAAGGAGAACCTTGCGGATGATTCCGCAGCCTATGTGTTTTATGCGACATCGAAGTCAAGGGTGTTCTACGATGCTTTCGAGGATGCCGGATTCCGCGTGTCCTGCGGACTGGTATGGCGCAAGGACAGACTCGTGCTGTCGAGAACAGACTATCAGCAGAATTTCGAGCCGGTGATCTACGGCTGGAAGAAAGACGGAAAACACACATGGTACGGTGACCGCAAGCAGACCACCTGCTTTGACTTCGACCGCCCGAAGAGTTCCAGAACCGAAGGCGAAGGACATCCGACTGCAAAGCCGGTGCCGCTGATGGCGTATCTCATCAAGCAGTCTACAATGACGAACGGCATCGTTCTGGACGGTTTCCACGGCTCCGGCTCGACCATGATCGCCTGCGAACAGCTTGACCGCAAATGCAGAGCAGTGGAACTTGACGAAAAGTTTGTGGACGTTCAGGTGAAGCGGTATATCAAATTCCGCGAGGGCAAGTACGATGATGTGTATGTCATCCGTGACGGTCAGAAGCTCACCTATGAGGAGGCTATCGCCGCGATGCCGACCGAGGACGGTGATGCGAATGGATGAGCTGAAGCCTCAGCTTCATGTGGTTTCGCTGTCCGGCGGTAAGGACAGCACTTGCCTCCTGCTGAAAATGCTCGAAATGGGGATGCAGGTCGATGTGGTCTTGTTCTGCGATACCTCGCTTGAGTTTCCAGAAATCTATACACATCTTCGTAAAATCGAGGAAAACACAGGTGTCAAGATCACGACCGTCAAGAGCGAATACACATTTGAGTACCTCATGCTCCACAAGCCGATCAAGCGGAAGAAACCGGAACTGCGCGGCAAGACCGGATACAGTTGGGCTGGACCACTGATGCGGTGGTGTACAAACCTTCTGAAAACGGTACCGCGTGAGAAATATCTCAGCGAACTGCGGAAGAAATACACCGTGATCGAGTATATCGGCATTGCCGCCGATGAGACGGAGCGCATCACGCACAAATGCAACAGCCGACCGAATGTCCGGCTGCCGTTGGTGGAGTGGGGCATGACCGAAGCCGACTGCCTGAAATACTGCAAAGACTGCGGTTATGACTGGGGCGGTCTGTATGAGAAATTCGGACGGGTATCCTGCTGGTGCTGTCCGCTGCAGCCGCTGAACGAGCTGCGAATCCTCTACTACGATTTCCCCGATCTCTGGAAACAGCTCAGAGAATGGGACGATGCGACATGGCGCACCTTCAAGCCCGGATGGTCAGTCCGGAAACTGGAGGCGCGTTTTGATTTTGAACTGGAATGGCAGACGGACGGCAATCAGCTAGGTACCAAGGAGTTCCGCAAAGCCCTGAAAAAGAGACTGGAGGGTATCGATGACTGATGTGAAATGTGAGCTTTTCCATGACAATTTCCAAAATCATCGCCGGTACAACATTCCGCCATGCCAGTTGCTCATATGCGACATTCCGTACAACATCGGAACGGACTTCTACGCATCCCGTCCGGACTGGTACAACGATGGGGATAACCAGAACGGTGAAAGCGAGAAGGCGCACAAGGCTGCATTCCACACGGACTACAGCTTTAACATCGCGGAGTTCATGCACTTTGCATCACGACTGCTCAAAAATGAGCCGTCCAAAGGAGAGAAGGATGCGCCCTGCATGATCGTGTTCTGCTCCTTCCAGCAGATGCCGGAGGTCATCCGGCAGGCAGAAAAATACGGCTTCAAGAAGTATATCCCGATCGTAGCGGTCAAGCACTACTCGCCGCAGGTGCTGAAAGCGAACATGAGGATCGTGGGTGCAACGGAATATGCCCTTGTGCTGTATCGGAACAAGCTGCCGAAGTTCCGGAACGACCACCACATGATCTTCAACTGGTTTGACTGGCAGCGAGACGGCAAGGAGTATCCGAAGATACATCCTTCGCAGAAAACGGTGAATCTGCTGAAACGCCTGATCGAGATTTTCACCGATGAGGGCGATGTGGTCATTGATCCTTGCGCCGGTTCCGGCAGTACGCTGAGAGCCGCCAGAGAGCTGGGCAGACACAGCTACGGCTTTGAAGTCAGCAAGGAATTCTATACGAAAGCCTGTGAGCAGATGCTT
>ONEQ01000205.1 GCA_900316885.1 uncultured Eubacteriales bacterium
TGAAAATTGGAAATTGAAAATTGAAATGAATGCCGCAAGGAGGAATATCTTCTTCATGACGATGGAATTCTATGGGGTTAATGACTTATTTGGTGAGTACCAGGGGTGTGTTGGCGGCGTTTTTCTGCATGTCCGTCGTGACATGGGTATAGGTGTCCAGCGTGAAGCTGGCATTGGCAGCGCTCGGCGGCGCATTGATCTCATAGCCAACACGGCGGAAAGGAAGCCAAATGACTGAAATTGTAGGTGTTCGTTTTCAGAACTCCGGAAAAGTTTATTATTTTTCCCCGAATGAACTGGAACTGCCGATGGGTACAGAGGTCGTTGTTGAGACGGCACGCGGACTGGAATGTGGCATCGTCTCCATCCCGAACCGCAAGGTCAACAGTGAAACAATTGTATCTCCGCTGAAAAATGTCGTGCGTATCATGACCAAGGAGGATCATCATCAGATCGAGCAAAACAAGCAGAAGGAGAAGAAGGCATTCCGTATCTGCGAGCAGAAGATTGAGCAGCGCGGACTGAAAATGAAGCTCGTGGATGTGAATTGCACGTTCGATAATTCCAAGCTTCTATTCTATTTCACAGCGGATTCGCGCGTGGATTTCCGTGAGCTGGTCAAGGATCTGGCATCGGTGTTCCGAATGCGCATTGAACTGCGGCAGATCGGCGTCCGTGACGAGGCGAAGATGTTCGGTGGACTGGGTGTCTGCGGACGGGAATTCTGCTGCCGCGGCTATCTGGGCGATTTCCAGCCGGTATCGATCAAGATGGCGAAGGAGCAGGGACTGTCCCTGAATCCGACCAAGATCTCCGGCACCTGCGGGAGACTGATGTGCTGTCTCAAGCACGAGCAGTCCACCTATGAGGAGCTCCAGAAGATCACACCGCGTATCGGCTCTATCGTCAAGACCCCGCAGGGAAAGGGGCGTGTGGATGACGCGAATCTCATCACAGGCAAGCTGCGCATCCGACCGGAGAAGGAGGACGAGGTGCCGTATACCGTTGACCGCAGTGAGGTTGAGCTCCTGCGCGAGGCAAAGGCGCGTGTCTCCAAGGAGGAGCGCGAGCTGCGCAAGCTCGAGGGCAAATAAAAGCAAGCCGGAAGGGAGACCCTTCCGGCTTTTCAGTTGCGAAAACAAGGATAAAACAAAACATCCGCCTTCTAAAGAAAGCGGATGCTTCACAATCTGAGTGACGGGACTTGAACCCACGGCCTCTACCACCCCAAGGTAGCGCGCTACCAACTGCGCCACACCCAGATCTTAACGGGGTATCGGTGACGACTCACCATAAATTAGTATAGCATATTTCAAGTAGTTTGTCAAGCGTTTTTTTAAAATTTTTCAAAAAAAATATCGGCAAAAGGAACTTACGGCACAGACTTGCAATTTTTTCCAGAGTATGCTATACTAATAACAGACATTCCGAAAGGAGATCTTGCATGCTGTTTTTCAACCGCGAACTCATCAAGGCAGCAAAGCGTGCCTTTGATATTAAAGCCGATACGGCAACACATGAGGAAATCAAGAACCGGATCATCAGCGGAGGGCAGGTGACCGGCACGAATATGTGCGTCCTGATTTGTGCGATTCTGATTGCATCGGTCGGGCTGAACACTAAGTCCACCGCCGTCATCATCGGTGCCATGCTGATTTCGCCCCTGATGGGCAGCATCCTTGCCATGGCATACGGCACGGCAGCAGCGGATCCGCCGCGATTCCGGCGCCATCTGTACGGCTTTGTGTTCCAGCTCATCATCAGTGTATTTGTATCGACTGTGTATTTCTGGCTCTCACCGATTAAGACGCCTAATTCCGAGCTTCTGGCACGTACCACGCCCAGCTTCTACGATGTAATTATCGCGACTGCCGGCGGCATTGCAGGCATCATCGGCAGTACCCGAACCGAGAAGATGAACAACATCGTCCCCGGCGTGGCAATCGCAACGGCTCTCATGCCGCCCGTGTGTACCTGCGGCTATTCCATTGCCAACATGCAGTGGCACATGCTTGCGGGCGCTGCATATCTGTTTCTGGTGAATACATACTTTATCTTGCTTTCTGCGATTCTGGTACTTGACATCCTCCGGATTCCCAAGGTCAGCAATCTGACGGATAAGCAATGGAAACGGATGCGGAAGCGCATGATCCGCAATACAATTATCGTACTTTTGCCGTGCATCCCGCTGACGCTTCTGATGCTCTCTGATTAATAAAGACGCCCTGTGTTTCCGGTCCACTACTACCGGAATACAGGGCGTCTTTATGTAGAGTTAGATCATTGCAGTTCGGGCTGCCTCCCGAATCTGTTAATATTATAGCACAAAAGTCAGGTGTGGTCAATTCATGATCTGCACAAAAGAATTTAAGATTTTCTCCACTTTGAAATTGTGGAATTCACAGGTTTTCACCGTGGAAAGGCGTTGAAACTGTTGAGAATTTTAAAAAACTTGTACAAACCACTTGCATTTTTCGCAAGAATGTGCTATAATACCCAGTGAAAGGGGGTGACGGTTACGGAAACCAGAAACGAGAATCTCCCGGAGCAGCTCTACGGCGTGCTGGCAGACCTGCTGATCCGGAAGAATAACATTGCCGTGCTTGACAGCATCCGGGGCGAATACGGTGTGCTCAATTGCCTGTGTGACCTGGAGGAGGGCGCCTCTGCCGGGGAGCTTTGCAAGCGTCTGCATGTTGTACCGGGACGCATGGCGGATATCCTCAAGAGCTTAGAGCAGAAGGAACTGATCCTGCGGGTACGCATGAAGGATGACCGGCGTGTTGTCAAGGCACATATCACTGACAAAGGACGACAGGTGTCGATTGAGAAACGCGAAGAAATCAGCAGGGAGTATGAGGGCTTGTTCAAGATCCTGGGCGAAAAGGATGTGAAAGAGATGATTCGTCTGCTGAAAATTGTACTTTCGTATTATCCCGACAAAACAGAAGAATAGACCGCTTGGAACTTTGGCAGGTTTGTCAATTGCAAAGAGCGGTAAAGTGTTGTATAATTAGTTCGTAATGCGAATAGTTCTGATTGCGAACAGTTCTGAATACGAATAGTTCGCATTACGAATCAACCGGATGTTTACCCTTGCAAGTGCCATCCGGAACAGCAGACCGCAGTCATCGCCTTGTCTGCTCAGCAGGCACGCTTTCAAATGAAGGAGAAGTGACATGAAGAAAAATATCGGCGGCATCGAATACGAGTGTTTACCCCTGACCCCTGCGCAGATGGTCCATATCCTGACACTGGACTACAGCCCGACAGCAGAGGTCGTGAATATCGGCACAGGTCAGTTCCTCCAGCTCCATCTGAACATTGCTGCGCTCCGTGAGGCGCTCAATCGTGCTGTGGAGCGCAACGAGTCCATGCGCATGCGCATCTGGAAGGAGCCGGAGACTGGCAAGCTCTGGCAGTACATCCTGCCGTATCAGAACGAGTACTTCGAGTACTATGACTTCTCCGAGTGGAGAGAGGAAGCCATCGAGGAGGTATTCCGCAAGTGGACCTCCCAGCCGTTCGATACCTACGGCGGCAAGCTGTCCCGTATCGTGATCGTGTCCTTGCCGGGCGGCTACAACGGCTATTACTTCAACGTGCATCACTGCTGCATGGATTCCGGATCCGCGATCACCTTTGCGCATGATGTGATGGAGATCTACTGCTCCCTGCTTTACGGCATGCCCTACCCGAAGCACATGACCAACTACTTTGAAGGCATCCAGCAGGAGCTGGATTATGAGGGCAGCAAGAAGCAGAAGAAGGACGAGATCTACTGGAAGAAATGGATCGAGGAGAACGGCGAGCCGATGTACACCGATTTCACCGGTCCCGGCAGACTCATCCAGCTTCGCCGTGAGAACAACAATCCCGAGCAGCGCTGGGGCAAGCTTTCCAGTTCCAACGGCGACGGCAACACGATCACCTATGAGCTGGATGTGGATTCCACCCAGAAGATCATGGATTTCGCCAAGGAGCACAGCCTGCCGGTTTCCGCGATCCTGCTCCATGCGATCCGCACGGTGCTCTCCAAGTTCAACAACAACGAGGAGGATGTTACCATCCGTGATTTCGTCAGCCGCAGATCGACCCTCCTGCACAAGAAGTGCGGCGGCGTCCGGATGCACTGCTATCCGCTGCGCACGATCATGCCGATGGGCACAACGGTGCTCGAATCCATGCGCATGATTAAAAAGGCACAGGACGAGATGTTCATCCATGCCGATTACGGTACGCTTCGTCTTGCCAAGGAGCTGCGCGAGTACTACGGTGCCGCACCGGGCTCCAGCTATCACAGCGTGAACTTCACCTACCAGCCGGCGACCATCGGCAGCATCTCCGAGGGAGTCAAGGGCATCGGCTTCAAGAGCCGCTGGTACACCTCCGGCAAGCAGCCGCAGCCGTTCTACATCACGGCGATGCACCGTCCGAGCGACGGCG
>ONEQ01000204.1 GCA_900316885.1 uncultured Eubacteriales bacterium
TGGGATATCACGACAGATGCATCCCCGTACGAGGTCAAGCCGTTGTTCAGACGTACCATAGATACCGGTATTCAGCATGGTACCGTGACGGTGATGCTTAACGATGAGAACGGAGCGTATACAGGCTACGAGGTGACGACATACAGGATAGACGGGGAGTACGAGGACAGCAGGCATCCGAAGGAGGTCACCTATACAAAGGAGCTGAGAGAGGATCTCAGGCGAAGGGATTTTACCATTAATGCCATGGCCTATAATGAAAGGTCCGGACTGGTAGACATCTTCGGCGGGCAGGATGATCTGAAGTCGCATGTGATAAGAGCCGTGGGAGATCCAAAGGAGAGGTTCACGGAGGATGCATTGAGGATACTCAGAGCATACCGGTTCGCTGCTCAGCTCGGATTTACCATAGATGACGCGACCGCTGCGGCAGCGGCAAAACTGAAGGACAATCTTTGCAATATCTCGGCGGAGAGGATACAGACGGAATTCACAAAGCTCATATGCTCGCCTCATCCCGAGATACTCTGTGATATGTATCATGCCGGACTTACATCCGTGATACTGCCGGAGTTCGATCTTTGCATGCAGACCGAGCAGAAGAACAAGCATCAGGCAGACGATACCGTGACCCTGCGCATCTCCCGCAGCGGCGAAACCCGCGAGGTGCAGATGACCCTGCAGGAGGTCAAGCAGGAGAACTGACAAGCCGGATTTTCAACGTATCACCAAAGCACCGCAGCCGATGCAGACTGCGGTGCTTTTTGCACTTGCAATTGTTTTCAGAACATGGTATAATGAGAAAAATTCCAGGAGGTGTCCTATGCAATTTGAGGAAATTCTGCACAGCGGAAAGATCTACCACCCCGGCGAGGAATCCATCGCCAGGGAACAGCTCCGCAGACTGGATCTGCTGTTCGGCTACAATGCCCTGAAGCCGAGTCAGCAGGCGGAAAAGACTGCGCTCCTGAAGCAGATGTTTGCGGAGATCGGAGACAACGTCTATATCGAAACACCGTTCCATTCCAATTTCGGCGGGATGAACGTTCACTTCGGACACTCGATCTATGCCAATTTCAACCTGACGCTGGTCGATGATACGCATATCTACGTCGGCAGCTACACGATGTTCGGTCCGAATGTGACTATCGCAACTGCCGCACATCCCATCTCCCCCAAACACCGACGGCAGGACTATCAGTACAATCTGCCCGTGCATATCGGGGAGAACTGCTGGATCGGTGCAGGCGCGGTCATTCTCCCCGGCGTCACCATCGGAGACAATACAGTCGTCGGCGCAGGGAGCATCGTTACGAAGGATCTTCCCGCCAATGTGGTTGCCGTGGGCAATCCCTGCCGCGTCCTGCGGGAGATCGGTGACGACGACAGAAGGCTCATATCACACGGCAGACAGATGGAAATTGCAGAGCAGTAATTCACAGGGAAGGCGCATCGCGTGGTAATGCACGATGCGCCTTGTATTACTTGATCTGCCTGAGCTTCCCCTTTTTCACCAGGAAAACGGTGTCGGAAATATCCATCAGAGCTTTGTCATTGTACGAATCCGTGTAAAACTGTTCGATCGGCGCATCGCCGTAGATTTCCCGGTAGCGCTTCACCTTGTTGCTGCCGAAATTCAGGTATCTGACCTTCTTTTCCGTCAGATCCGCCTCCGAGCACACAAGCTTTTCGGTTCCCAGCCTGTCCCCGACTGCCCGCAGAAGAAAATCCGGTCCCGCAGAGATAATGGCATCCTCCGGACGGATCCGCGCCAGCATCCCTGCATCCAGCTTCTGCGCATGCGTTTCCCAGAATTCCTGCGCCTGCAGGAGAATTGCGTCCTTATCCCAGAATACATCCTGCAAAAAAACATTGATGGTTTTCTCCATCCGTTCACGGGTCACGAGACAAAGCTTATATTTCAGGAGATTCCAGAAAATGCAGGGCAGCCAGCGGATGATCTGCTTGTTGTACCGGATCATGAACAGCGCAAAATCCGCCGCACTTTCTCCGTGATACAGGGTATTGTCAAAATCAAAAACGTTCGTATGGTTCACCGCCTGTCTGGATTGGTATTATCAGTATACCATGATTATCCCTGCCTGTCAACCCGGATGCTGCCATACAAACGAGATCTGCCCCGCAGCGGGACAGATCTCGTTTTTTCACTCCTGATTACCCAGATTTTTGTAATACGGCTCCACGCCGACACGCTCTGCCATAGCTCTCGTGGCTACTTCGTCGCAGGGATCCTCCTTGATCGTACCCGCCTTGTTGACAGAAGTCGTACTGCGTGTCGCACAGGTGATGCCCCACCACAGATCGTCCTGCACATAATCGCGGCGGAAATCGATCTGATAGCGGCACCACTGTCTGGAGGACTGGCATCTCAGTCTGGAATTGCCGTGAATTGTATAGCAGGACTCCGGACCGCGCTTTTTATCCGGATGCTCCCAATCGCTGATATAGCCCATTCGCTCAAGCATCATGGCGATGCTGTCGTTCGAGACTCTGACCTCATCATTGTCCACATAAATATAGCCCATATCCTTATTGTCAGGATTGGTTTCCCAGCCCCAGCAATTGTCGTAGAATCCTTGATCCTCATTGGTCATGAAAGCCGTATTCACCTCATTGATCATGTTATGGATATTGGTCAGATCCGCTGCGTTGTTAGCACGCTCAATGTGATCAAAAAACGTAGGGATCAGAATTGCTGTCAGTGCCGCAATACACGCCATAACTGTCATCATTTCCACCAGAGTGAATCCGCTTACTGCATACTTTTTTGTCATAACAATTCGCTCCTTTCAGGTCAACTGTCTGTTGAAAAGTAATATCAACAGGTCTTGTCTTGTAATGACTTTATTATACCATACGTTTATTAATTTGTCAATATTTTTTTCATAAATTTATGAAGAAAATTTTAATAAATTTCCTAAGAAAAGAAATTACCATTTCAGATACAATTCATTCAAACAATGCCCAATTTCGCGGAATCTTAAACGTTATCGAAAATTTGAATATGACAAAATAATGAAATCAGATCCAAAATTTACCTGTAGCCCCTAAATTTGTCCCATCAATTATTCGTTTTCAGACGAAAATGTTATCTGGTTTTCATTACAAATTCATACTATTTGTATATACATATCCTCACATACTATTTGTATAACTCAACCAGTCCGCTCCTCTATAAAAAGAATCGTCTGCAGCCGATCGGGCGGATATGAGATCTGCTTCAGAACACGATCCTGAAGTTCAGAACGAAATTTACATAGAACACCACCTGTGCGGCGAGCAGGGCGATCGCAATGCCGAGAATGATCCGGTTGACTCTCCGTGCCGCCGTATTCCCGGTTTTCTTCGCCTCATGGATCAGCGATCCGGTGCAGATGAGCGAGATCAGCCATCCAGCCGCAAACAGCAGGACATACGGTTCCTCCACTCCCTTTTCGGTGATTTATCAGTTAGAACTGCCGGCGGCGGGTTTCGTTACAGTACAACGCAGGAGAATCCCAATAATTGTTATACGGATCAGAAACGTCCCAATTGATGTATTCGCCTATTTTTGTGCATTGTACCCAAAATATCGCTGCCGATATTATAATAATTGACATTTCAAAGAGTGCGTTTATCAGAAAGTTAATCGATTTCTATTGACAAACAGCAGATCCTGTGGTATAATAACGGTAATTTCTGAAAGGAGTGATTTCTCATGAATATCCGACACCAAGTCCTCAGCGCGGTCATGGGTCTGCTTTACGCTGCCACCACCGCCGCAGCGCCCGTCTATGCCGTTGACGGCACTGCGCCGCAGCGCAATACTCAGACCTTTACCGACTGCCGCGCGGATTTCCCGCTGGTAACGCTCGATCAGATTCCCTCCGGCAAGAGAACCGGTATGCCCGGAATCCGGTCGGCAGCGTCCTCCGGTGTCCCGACTGCCGAAAAGACGATTCCGCTTCTGGTCATCTCCGTCGGGTTCGCCAACGTCACCTACAACAGCGATCAGAACCCTGAGACATGTGCTGCCGGAGCTGCGGGCAACACCAATACCGCCGATCAGGTCAATGACGGTGTTGTCCATGTGACGCTGAAAACCGATCATGCAGACTGGGCGGATCTGGTGAGCCACGAAACAACCGACGAGGATCAGAAGGCTGCCTATGCTACGGAATACGCCAAGTCCCTGTTCCCTGCCCTCTCCGAGGCACTGAGGCAGGCGGATGCCTATGTGGATTTCGCATTCTTCGATAAGAACGGCGACGGTAAGATTCAGACCTCCGAGCTGGCTCTCTGCTTCCAGTTCGCTGGCAGTGAAGCATCCGAGGTTGACGATGCCGACTACAAAACGGTTGATCGGAAAAAGCTGTTCTGGTCCAATGCTTCCTCGTTGGAGAATCTGATTCAAAACGCAGAGCTAGAGGATACCGAGGTGCCGAAGCTGGACGGTGTGAGCGTGTCGGATTACATCGGTGTCGCAGAGCTCAGAGACAATACCAATTTCAACGGCACGGCTGTCATCTGCCATGAGCTGGGTCACTATCTGGGTCTGCCCGATCTGTATGATACCGCCTACACGGAGAATGGGGAATGGAGCACCTATCAGGTCAACAATCTCAGCCTGATGTGCAGTGGCAACGGCGTCAAGGATCCGGACGGCGAAGGCTATTTGCAGGCATCTCTGGACATGTGGTCCAAGATCCAGCTCGGCTGGGTCAAGCCGCAGGTCGCTACCAGAAGCGGCACCTATACCATCAGCGCAACGGATTACGACAACATCGGCAAGGAGCATCGTGCGCTCCGGATCAATACCGCAAACCCGAACGAGTACTATCTCATCGAGAACCGCCAGCCTGTAAAATGGGACAAGGGTCTGACCCCGGCGCTCCATGAGGCGGATGCGGAGAAGAAGAATGACACTGTCTGGAATCAGGACGGTCTGATTCTGTGGCATGTGGATATGACCAATTATGCGACATATGAGCCGGATAATACGCTCAACGTCGCAACACACCGCCCCTGCGTGATGCCGCTGTTCGGTGAGCTCAAGGAGGCAGGTGTCGCAGATTATACCATCCTCGGCATCGAGGCTGATTCCAACTGCGGCTTCTTCTCCAAGGAGATCTGGGAAAGCCGCTATGCAGAGAATCTCGGAAATACTCTGGAGCTCCCGGTATACGGCACCGGCTCCGATGCCGATAAGCGCAGCGCCAGAAAGGGCAGCGGAATCAAGATTCAGTTCCTCTCCTCGAGCGGTGCGGATATGTCGGTCTCCGTAACCCTCAAGGGCGACACAGAACCTGCTTCTTCCACGGATACCACCGAGACCACCGAAACAACTGAAACCACCGTTACCACTGAAACTACCGAAACCACCGTTACCACCGATTCTACCGCTGAAACTACCGAAACCACTGTTACCACCGATTCTACCGCTGAAACAACCGAAACCACTGTTACCACTGATTCTACCGCTGAGACAACCGCCGCATCAACCGAGGCAACGACTACCGATCCGCTGAGTGCAAGGGTTACCTATTCGCTCGATGCACTCTGTGCAATGGCTCTGGACGATTACGAGCAGAAAAACGGCTCACGTCCTGCCAATGCATCTGCATTCGTGGATGCCAACGGCATGGTCAATGTCCAGCTTTCCAATGAACGCGATTACCCCATGGCTACCTACATTGTAGATCCGGTTACCGCCAAGGGCACGGATACCAACGGCAATACAGTTGACCTCCCGCAGACCGGCAACACGTCAACAACTGCCGCTGCTGTTGCAGGCTCTGCCCTGCTGCTGACCGTAGGCGGTCTGTTCACAATGCTCAAGTCCGGTATGCTCCGCAAGAAAGACGAGGAGTAAGACGGATCGTTTCTCCTGAATCAAATAAGGGTGCTTTCCCGGGAACGGGAAAGCACCCTATTTGTTTTGCATTGCATGGCATCAGCCGGACTTTCTCCTGTTTTTCTCTGGATGCTCGAGATAATACGCCCGCTTGTCCGCATACATGTTCTTGTCGGCACTCTGCATGACCGCAAGAATATTGTACTCCCCCTCCGCCCATTCTCTGCCGATGGCAAAGCTGACATTGGGTGTGTTCTCAGCGAGCGCCCGCAGCCTTGCGATACTCTCGTCCAGCTTCTCACTGGTGATGTCGGGGCAGAAGATCACAAACTCATCGCCGCCCGAACGATAGATCTCATACTCACCGAACACAATCCGCAGGAGTGCCGCGGCATTCTGGAGCAGCTTATCGCCGGCCTCATGACCGCTGCCGTCGTTCACTGCCTTCAGACCGTTGAGATCGGCAAATGCCACGCCGATTTTCGCCGGCTTTGCGGATACATCCCGGATCAGGCTGTCCACGCGCGTATTCATGGCGTTGCGGTTGAGCACCTGCGTGAGACTGTCCGTCTTGCTCATCATTTCCAGTCGGGAGACAAGGTGATGATGGGCGATCCGGGCGCCCAGCATGAACGTGGTTAGCTCCAGAATCTCCTTGATCTCCATGGTTTTTGCCGTATCGAAATTGGTCGCCCAGATAAATCCGACCAGCTTGTGATCGTAGCGGATCGCGGTCAGGATCATGTTCCGGATGCCGTAGCGTACCATGGAATCATACCATACAGGGTCACGCTCTTCGATCACATGCAGATCCTCCAGCAGCAGGCAGTCGCTGCCCTCAAGATCACGCTCCCATGCGATCGCCGTCTCGTAGGGCGTGCGTCCCATTTCCGAGGCGATCCCCTCCATCCGCTGCGTATTCTTTCCGGTCTCGTCATACAGTCTGCATTTCTGATTGGAATTATCGAGGGTATACAGCGCACAGCGTTCCGCATGGCAGATGCTCCTGAGCTCACGCATGCCGACTGTCATCGCCTCATCAAAATGATGCACCTTATCGAGCTTGACGCTCATCTGCATGATTGCAGAGGCTACCGTGTTGGAGCGCTGCGTCATGAAATCGGTTTCCGCATGCTCGGAGCGTGTCGTCATGTACAGGCAATACGCCGTCCGCGGCGAGGTGTTAGGCTCGCCCTTCTCATTCAGGATATTGCCATCCTCATCCAGCGGCAGGTAGAAGCCCTTGATCCACATTCCGAACGCATTGACATAGGAATACAGCGGCTCATTCTTGACCGCGCTGTTGTAGATGAAGTTTTCCAGATTGATCTCGGTGAAATACCGGCGCAGCGGAACGCCGGGATAGAATGACGGTGCGTCGGGGTATACGTTGAACATCATGTTGTTCAGATCATTGATCGCCATGATGCGTATCTCACTGTAGCTGCCGTCAGGCAGAATATCGAACGCATAGACACCCGCAATGACCTTGAATTTATCTACCAATGCCTGAAGATCCATAATTGCCTCCTTAATCGTCATATACAATTGCTGCCGATGAGTATAGGATATACAGCGAAAGTCATACCGCTTATTCTAATTATACAACATTTTTTGTGAAAAATCAATAGCTTTGATAAAAAAAGCGGCTCTGGCTGAGATTTCTCTCAACCGAAGCCGCTGCCTGCATACCCGGTCATCTTCTGCGGCGCCGGTCTCTGCCGCTTTCCCGGTAGTACCGCGCCTTGTCCTCATACATCAGCCTGTCGGATTCATTGATTGCCGTGGTCAGATCCCTGCACCGGCAGCAAAGCGCATAGCCGACAGAAATGTGATAGCCCAGCTGTTCCACGCTTTCCTGGATCCGCTGCTTGACCCCGGCAATGCTTTCCTCATGATCGTGGAAGAACAGCAGCAGGAATTCATCACCACCGATCCTGTATGCCCGCATATTCTCGTCTCCCGCCTGACGGATACATTCACTGATCTGAACCAGCGCCTTGTCGCCTGCCTGATGCCCCTGATTGTCGTTGAGCTCCTTCAGCCCGTTCATATCGAGCGATGCGACGGCGCCGATGCTCCTGCCGTACAGCTTGCAGTCATCATAGAACGCCTGACGGTTCAGCAGCCCGGTCAGGGGGTCCAGACGGATATCATGCGAATACAGGAACGAATAGAAGAAGATCGTACTGATCATCATCGCCTCATTGATGCGGATTCCGCCGATAACAGCATCCACAATGGACGCTGCCGCGCAGAACAGCACGCAGATCGTCGCGATCCATTTTTCGGCACCCTCCGTTTGTGTGACATGCCGCAGCGTGCTCCGGAGAATCATCAGCAGATAGAGCATCGGGACGATAAATGACACAAACCCAAGCGGTCCCCGGTAAAAGTGATAGTCCTTATCATATCCGAATGCCAGATCCGTGAAGAACGCCGTGCTGCTGACCAGCAGATTCAGGATACAGGGAATCCAGATTACCGGTTTTCTTTTTTCATGCGGCACGATCACCAGAAGCAGACCGGCTGCGGCTACAGTTGCCGCCATCGACTCGAGCGTATCCTCGATCACCAGAATCAGACAGCTGATCACCGGCAGCCAGAAGAACTTCGTATCCATATCCCGGAACGTTTTCTTCGGCAGCAGCTTGATGCTGAACAGCAGAATCAGAAACAGTGTGACCAGATGCCGGAAAAGCATATCCCACAGCATAAATGCTCACGTTAGCCTTCCAGGTACAATGCCTTCAGCTTTGCGAAATCCTCGTCGGTCAGACCGATCTTCTTGCGCAGATAGTCGTTGACCGAGCCGTATTCTGCGGTCAGGTCATCCATGATGGTTTCGATAACCTCCTGGTAAACAGCATACTGCGAATACAGCGCATTATAGCGAATCTTCTCGTCATCTGTGCGCTCCTTCAGCGCAGCAGCGTGCTTTTCGATCTTCTCGGCATTCGCT
>ONEQ01000270.1 GCA_900316885.1 uncultured Eubacteriales bacterium
GCCAGTCTTTCAGGTGGGCGAAACCCTGCCGGAGCGCATTCTCCTCCAGACTGGAAACCCACAGGCGTTTGACCGGCTTTTTGCAGCCGGTCAGTGCGTAGACATAGCGGAAAATGCACTCGCCCTCGCGGTCGGCATCGGTCGCGCAGATGATCTCGTCCACGTCCGGGCGATTCATGAGCGTTCGCAGAACCTGATATTGCTGCACACAGTCCTGCTTTACAATAAACTGCCACTGCTCCGGGATCATCGGCAGCATAGCAAACGTCCACGGCTTTTCAGCCCATGCACCGCCGTAATCGTCCGGGAATTTCAGATGCACCAGATGCCCGATGCACCATGACACAATATAGCCCCCGCCCTCAAAATAGCCGTTCTTCCGGTTGTCAGCACCAACAACCGGAAGGAGGGCTTTGGCAACGGCAGGCTTTTCACTTACAATCAAGATAGCCATGATTATTGATTCCTTTCTGTTTTCTATTTTCCAAAATCGGACTTATTTCAATTTTGGGAAATAGAATCGTCTTCTTGCTCTGAATCTTCCTGTTCTTCGCATTCATCCTGCGGGGTGGTATTCACATGTTCACTTTGCAATTGATCCAGAGCCGCTTCAATCGCTTTCACGACCTGATCCGAATCCAGATTGACAACCTTGCTATTCATTTGATTGGCTATATTCAGAATTTTCTGGATCGTGGGCTTAAAGAATTTGTCCCCGGCAAGCAGGCGTGTATTGACCGCAGTCTTTATCTGCTCATTTACGAGCTGATCGTAGATTGTCTGTAATTTCACGATTTTCTCTTGATCTTCTTTGGCAGACAGATTCAATTCTTTGATCTTGTCGAGCTTTTTCTGTCGTGCGTTCCGGAGCTTTGTCAGCTCTGCCTCGGCGGACTTGATCGTGTATGTCTTTTCGTCATCCATTTTTCTCCCCCTATCTCAAAAAATATCTCAACCCACTTGACAAAGTATATACTTTCGTATATACTAATAGTAGGAGGTGGTCGTATGATGACTGCAAAATTGTTTATGAACGGCAGCAGCCAAGCCGTTCGTCTGCCCAAGGAATGCCGGCTCACCGGCGATGAAGTCTACACCCAGAAGATCGGCAATGCTATCCTGCTTGTACCCAAGGATAAAGCATGGGAAACATTTTTAGAAGGTGTCAACGAGTTTACCGATGATTATTTTGATGCACTTGACAGCCGTGAAGAAACATCGTCACCGAGGGAAATGCTATGAAATATCTGCTGGATACTAACATTTGCATTTACGCACAGAAACGTAATGCGGCAATTCTTTCGCATATCAAGGAAGCGTGGCAGGACGGCATCGCCATTTCCGCGATCACGCTCGCAGAGCTGGAGTATGGTGTACAGCACAGCGGCGCACCGGAACGAAATGCTATCGCACTGGCAAAGTTTCTTTCCATTGTGGAGGTACTGCCATTCGACAGTTCCGCAGCCATTGAATACGGAGATATTTGCTCCACACTTCGTAAAAATGGAATCACCATTGGCACTATGGATATGCTGATCGCTGCGCACGGACGTTCCGAAAAACTGACTGTTGTCACCCACAACACCCGTGAATTTGAGCGTGTAGATGGGCTACAGCTTGCAGACTGGTATGAATGACTTGATGCTGCCGGGAGTTCCGGCAGCATTCCTTTTATCCATCCTGACCCTCCTCTATGGTATTCGCAAACAAATCCTCGATCTCCGCAGGATAGGCAACTGCATTGCCATTGTTTGTAAAGTGATAGCTGTCAAATTTAAAGCTGCCGGTAAATATCTCCTTCGCCGCATCCGGATGCACGGCATTCCGGTTGATAACCGACAAGATATTTTCCTGATAAAACGCATAGTCCGGAGCAAGCCGTACCGTATCATCGAAACGGGACAGCGTTCTGCTCCCGATCACTGCATAATCCGACGGAGAAACACAGTTCATGATAAGATGTCCGCATTTTTCGTTGCCATCTGTTCCGACAATGCCGCCGACCGCACCGTCCTTGACCTTCTCAGTATTCTGGTACACGCCTACATCGAAAGACAGCGTTTTCGTGTAGCAGTTGGATATCATCGCGTGTTCTGCGTTGGTCGATGCTTCACCGGCGATACCGCCCGCGGCAAGCTCCGACTGCATGGATGCCCAGATCACAGCACAGCCCTGAATCGTGCCGCCATAGCTCTCCGGCGTGTTCGTGCCTTTCGGATCATAGAACCGCGCACCGCCGCCGCTTCCGGAAATGCCGCCCGCATACAAGATGTAATCCTCCAGATTGGCGGTAATGCTGAAATCCTCGACATAGCAATCCTCGATCTGACCGCCCAGCCCGGTAATTCCGCCGACGGCGTACTCGCCATGTTTCGTCGGCTCGACGATTGCCGGTTCTGTTGTGTCCTGCGTCTCGGAAATGACGTTGCCCTCGTCATCGTAGACGATAATATCGTCCGGTACATCGACCACGGGAGCCGTGATGATCTCCGTCACAACCGGCTGCGTTTCGCGCTCCTCGACTGGTATTTCTGCGATAAATGTAGAGTGTGACACCGTATAGGGCTTGGACGGGAATGCATGGCAGATCTTGACGATCTCGTCAACATACTGGTCTGTGTAGCCGTCCATCTTCGGCTGGTACAGCGGGTCATTTTTGAGAGAACCCAGTTTGTTTTTGTACTCAGTCAGGGACATCGGCGTGAACTTTTTCAGCACCTTGAGCTCCGCGATCGCATGCGCCAGCGTCCCCTCGGCAGCATAGGGGCTGCCTTTGTCGGGGATACCGGCTTCGAGCGATGGAGCAGCCGTGCAGGTGCCCCAGATCGATGCGTGAGAGGGGGAGTGTTTAGCGTGTACGTCCGGCATCA
>ONEQ01000203.1 GCA_900316885.1 uncultured Eubacteriales bacterium
CTTGTCGCCCTCATTGCAGAAGTACTCCAGACCGATCCAGACCTTATTCTGCGGCTCTGCGACCATATACGGAGACCAGTTGTTGAAGATCTGGATTCTGCCCATCTTCACGCCGACGTCCTGTACATAGATCCAGCAGTCGGGCACGATATTGCCGAGGGTGCGGATATCCGTCTCGTTCTTGAGGTTGAGCTTGTCGAGCAGAAGACCGATGGTCACGAAATCGCGGTACGGAAGACCTGCGGCGATGCGTGCCTCCTCCTCGGGAACGTCGTTCATGCCGGCAACCAGATCCTTGACTGCCATGGAGGAGAAGAAAATATCACCGAGAATGGTCTTTTCTCTGCCGTTCTGCTCGATGGTGATGCTCTCCACGGCATTTTCGCCGTTGGTGTTGATCCTGACAACCTTGGCATTCATCTCGATCTTGCCGCCCATCTTCTGGAACTCCTCTGCGGTAGTCTCCCAGAGCTGACCGGGGCCGTACTTCGGGTAGTAGAACTCCTCGATGAGGGAAGTCTCGACCTTATCGGAGCCGATGCCGGTCACCTTGCCGAACATATCCTTCAGGACGGCAACGATGGACAGACCCTTGACACGCTGTGCGCCCCAGTCTGCGGAGATCTCGCGGGGGTGACGGCCCCAGAGCTTCTCGGTATAGCCCTCGAAGAACATGGAATAGAGCTTCTTGCCGAAGCGGTTGATATAGAAGTTCTCAAGCGAATCCTCGGGGAGCTTCTTGGCAACGCTGCCCATATAGGACATACCTGCCTCCATGGTGGTCGCAAAGCCCATATTCTTGATGGTGGACCACTTCATGGACACGGGATAATCGAAGAACTTCTTCTTATAATAAATGCGGGATACGCGGTTGCGCACGAGCATGACGCGGTCGGTTTCCTCGGGGTCGGGACCATTCTCAGCGAGGTTCTTTTCTCTGCCGAGCACGATGTCATCGAAGGATGGCTTGCCCTGGCGGGGCATCATATCCTGCCACCACTGCATAACCTCCTTATCCTTGGAGAAGAAGCGGTGTCCGCCGATGTCCATGCGGTTGCCCTTATGACGAACGGTGCGGGAGATACCGCCGATCATGCTGCTCTCCTCAAAAATGGTGACCTTATATTCCTCGGGAGCGCGTTTCAGCAGCTCAAAACCGGCAGTCAGACCGGCAGGGCCTGCACCGATGATAATGACGTTTTTCATAGCTGTTCCTTTCCGCCGTAGTGAACGGCACCATATTTTAAAGCCATACACTTTTATTATACACTGTTCAGGATAAATTGTCAAGGATTTTAATGGGCATATTTTTGCCCATACCCCCCAGACCCCCTTCTCTGAAAAAATTCCCCAAAACACTTGACATTATGCGCCGGATGTGCTATACTATATGAGTGTACTTTATTACAAAACGTGAGGAGCGTATCATAGAATGGAAATTTACGAGATTATCTGCGGTGCAATTGTACTGCTGCTTGCTCTGCTGATTATTATTCTTTGCCTGATGCAGGACGATAAGGCACAGGACAGCATGACCTCGGCACTCGGCGGCGGTATCAATGAGTCCTTCTACGGACAGAATGAGGGCAATACCCGTGAGGCTGCACTCGCGAAGCTGACCAAAATTCTTGGCATCATTTCGCTGGTTGTCATCATCGCCATGAACATCGTTGTTCCGTGGATCATCAAGCTGACAGCTGCAAACTAACAGATCCTGTTGTATCTGCATCCCCCCGAGCCTCGCACTTGGGGGGAATTCTTTTTTCGGAGAGTGTGACCATGAATCTACGCTATGAACGGCTGTCAATGCAGATCGCAAAGCCCTTCCGCCTGCTGCATATCTCGGATGTGCATTTCAGTGCGCGGACCGGGCATGAAAAGAACCAATGCGTGACAGACGAGATCCTCGAACAGGCACAGGCTGTGCATTGCCCCATACCGGAGGAGCCGGACATCAGCACACCTTTGCAGGCGATCTGCATCACAGGCGACCTCATTTCCCGCAAATACACACAGGAAGCCCTTGACGATGCCGTTTCTCTGCTGCAAAGGCTCCGGGAGCTGCTGCCGGATACGGCAATCCTGTACTCCCTCGGCAATCATGAGATGGATCTGCCGCCGGACGCGCTGTCTGCGTTTCTGACCCGTGTCCGCGGAACCGGCGTCACTGTCCTCGACAACAGTCAGACCCAGATTGACGGCATCTGCTTTGCGGGGCTCACCCTGCCGCAGACGGTCTACAAGAACCCCAACGGCGGCTATCTCGGACTTGCCCCCATCACCGGCGGCATGGTGAAAACCTACCTCGGCGCCCCGCAGCCGCCCTGCATCCTGCTCGCCCATACGCCGCTGGGCTTTGCCGCCTATGCGGAATGGGGCGCAAAGCTCGTGCTTTCGGGGCATGTTCACGGGGGCATCGTCCGCGTGGGGAATACAGGTCTGCTCTCCCCGGAGCGCCGGTTTCTCCCCCGCTACACCAAGGGCTTCTTTCTCGAAAATGGATGCGCCATGAACGTTTCCGCCGGCATCGGCAAGCTGCGCATCCATAACCCCGCAGAGCTGATTTGCATCGATATTCAGCCCATAGAGGACTTCTGAAAACAGTGTTTTCAGAAGCAGGGGAGATTTTCAGAGGTGACCAACAGAGGAGTGATAGCATGTTTATCATGGATTTGCCTGCGCCGATCCTCGAAATGACGCAGATTCTGCAAAACCACGGATTTCAGGCGTACCTCGTGGGCGGATGCGTCCGCGATGCGCTCACAGGGCTCAAGCCCCATGACTACGATATTACCACCGATGCCGTACCCGAGCAGATCACGGAGATCTTCGGTGAGGAGCGCTGCACCTATTACGGCAAGGCGTTCGGTACCGTCTGCGTGCGCCTGCACGGGGAAAAGGCGGAAATCACGACCTTCCGGACGGAGGGGAGCTATTCCGATTCCCGCCACCCGGACGAGGTGACCTTTGCGACCGACGTTCACGACGATCTTTCCCGCCGCGATTTCACCTGCAACGCCATCGCCTACGACCCGCGCACGGGTCTGCTCGACCCCTATCACGGGGCGGATGACCTGCAAGCGGGGATTCTCCGCGCCGTCGGCATCCCGGAGGAGCGCTTCACGGAGGATGCGCTACGGATTCTGCGCGGGATGCGGTTCTATGCGCGGTTCGGGCTGGTTCCCGAGCCTGCCACGGATGCGGCGATGCGTGCCCAGGCGCCGAGGCTCCGGCAGATTTCCGTCGAGCGGGTCTTTACCGAGCTTTGCGGGATGCTCCGCGGCGAGCACATCACAGATGTCCTGCTCGCCTACCCGGAGATTCTCGCCGTGTGGATCCCGGAGATCACGCCCTGCGTGGGCTTCGACCAGAAAAGCCGGTGGCATGATTTCACCGTGTGGGAGCATATCGCGAAGGCGGTCGGGAATACGGTGCCGGATCTGACCCTGCGCGTGACGATGCTGTTTCACGACATCGGCAAGCCGCACTGCATGACGCTCGACGAGCGCGGCGGACATTTCAAGGGGCATGCGCAGATCAGCGCGGAAATGGCGGACAAGATCCTCCAGCGTCTGCGGAGTGACACAAAGCTCCGCAAGGACACCGTGCAGCTCATCGGCCTGCACCGGGCGATTCCGAAGAACATGCCGGATAACCGCCGGCTGCTCGGACAGCTCGGCGAGGAGCAGTACCGGCGGCTGATTCAGGTATTTGACGCCGACCGGAAATCGAAATGGATCGGGCGTGAGGACAGCCGGGCGGACATTGACCGCATGGAGGACTGTCTGAACGGGCATCGGAATGGGGAACTGCTTTGCCTTGTGACCGAGCTTGCGGTCAACGGGCGGGATATGGCTGCGCTGGGCTTGCGGGGGCAGGAGATCGGGCAGGCGCTGAACGCCGTGTATGAGGAGGTTATCCACGACCGGATCCCGAATGAGAGGGAGCAGCTACTCGCATTTCTACAGACAAAATAAGGGTGCCGCGCGGCACCCTTTTTTTATTTCCCGAGCTTCCGCTTATTCCCGTGCTCGTCCATGATGTAGGTATGCTCGAGCTGCTGGGTGAGATTCTGGCGGAATGCGAAGCGGTATTCGTCGCGGAGCTTCTGCTGCTCCTGCTTTTCCTCGTCGGTGAGCCCCTCGGCTTTCGCCTTGCGGGCAAGCTCGTTGATCCGCTGGATCAGTTTTTCGTCCATGATATGCCTCCTGATAAAAAAAGATGGTGCCGTATGGGAACCGGCACCGCACACAAAGATACAGTAAATATGGGGGAATTGGTTGGATTTTTTCCTTCCAATTACAGTATAGCCGGTAAACCTTAAAATATTCTTAATAAACCAAAAGTTTTTGTGTGGGGGCTTTGCCCCCAGCCCAGGTCTGTACGGGGCATAGTTCCCCGTGCCCCCAGCAGAGGGGGGCGTATCGCCGCCCCCCTCTGCACTCTCCCTGCTCGCAGGGGAGCCCCCCTGCACGCAGGGGAGCCCCCCTGCACCCCCTGATGGCGGTCAGGGGGAGATCTTGTAGGGATTAAAAGCGCCCAAAAGCTGCAAGCCCGGACAAAATCTAAATCGGAAAGTCCTGTTTCCTAGAATACATGATCCAGCTCCTTTTAGCTGAGATGCAGATTAACAGGGATGGGTGACAGGTGCGGTTGTCGCTGTGGGGCATTTCGTACCCCGCCCTTTTAAGGCAATACCGCACAAAGGACAGTGCGTCAGATGTGCCACAGATTTTTCGGCAGATTGTACAGTGACGACGACGCGATACTGTATGTATCGCTA
>ONEQ01000230.1 GCA_900316885.1 uncultured Eubacteriales bacterium
GGGTACGCTTCCCGGACCTACAAAGCCCGTAACGCCCCTTGTGCTGCGGACAACAGCCCAGGAATCGTCGGTGTAGACCATCTTCACCAGCACATAGCCGGGATAGATCTTGCGCTCTACTTCCTTCTGCTTGCCGTCCACGATTTCGGTCACACGCTCGGTCGGAACGGAGATCTCCTGAATCAGGTCGTGCAGCTTACGATTTTCAACGACTTTCTCGATATTCTGGACTACCTTGTTCTCATAGCCGGAATAGGTGTGGATGACATACCATTTTGCCGCCTGTGACATGCTTTCATACTCCTTTCAGATCCGAAAAGATGACCTTATTTCTGGCTCAGTCCAATGAGAAATTTCACGAGCTCCAGCAGGCCGGTATCGAGCAGTCCGATGAACGCACTGCCGATGACGATGACAGACAGTACCACGCTGGTATTGGTGAGGACGGTCTGCTTGGTCGGCCATGTGACATTCTTGAACTCGACTCTCAGGTCACGGAACCACCTGCCGATCTTCTGAAAGACATTCGGCTGTGCTTCTTCCTTCTTGCCATTGGATTTCTTAGCCTTCTTTGTGCTTTTGGTCTCCTCAGAAGCCTCGGCGATTTCTGAAGCTTTCTTCTTATCCTTCGCCATTGTTCAGCCTCCGATCACTTGGTTTCCTTGTGCAAAGTGTGCTTTCTGCAGAACTTGCAATGCTTCTTCATTTCGATTCTGTCGGGATCGTTCTTCTTGTTCTTCTTGGTAACATAGTTACGCTGCTTGCACTCTGTGCATGCCAGAGTCACTTTCACTCTCATATCGGCACCTCCTGATTCATTGAGTTCATCCGTGCATTGCCGGACGTTAGGTCGTTTGCCTCCCTCAGCAGCGGGCAGGTCTGAAAGCACAAAAAAATGACCCCCGCAAAGAGGTAATACTATTACAACACAGGGACACAGTTTTGTCAAGGTTATTATAACATACAGTTCCCGATTTGTCAAGGGGTACAGGAGAATTTTTGTCTTTTTCGGTGCCGTTTGTTTTTCAAATAGTACAAGAAGTAAAATTTAGTGCTTTGTTTACATTGTATAAAACGATGTTTATATTTTGTGGATTTCGATTCTTGAAATCCGACCTAAAATATGATATAATTTGAAAAGTAATGTGCATCCCTGACAGGCGGATGCATCCTAAGCAACGGAGGGAATCAGTTATGAGAAGAAAACCCCACATCCTTGCGGGTGTGCTGGCACTGTCCCTGCTGGCACTGACCGGATGCTCAAGCAACATCATGGAACCTACAGCCAGCATTTTCGTCATCTGCAAGAGCAGTGACCCCTATTGGGACAGTGTTAAGACAGGCGCTCTGGAAGCCGGTGAGGAGATGAATCTCCGCGTCGTTTATGAAGCACCGGAGACAGAGGCTGATATTGACAGACAGATCGTCATGATCGACAGCGCGATCGCTGCCGGCGCCGATGCACTTGTGATCGCGCCGCTGGACAGGGACGATCTCAATGAGGTGCTCGGACGCGCCAAGGCATCGAATATCCCGATCCTGACCATCGACTCCGACGTCAGCTTCGACGGCAGACGCTCCTGCATCAGCACGCAGAATTACTCCGCAGGTGCAATTGCCGCAAGATACGTTGAGGGGCTGAACCTCGGTGAGGGGTCTGCCGCGATCATCACACACAGCAATACCGCTCAGACAGCGCAGGAGCGCACAGGCGGCTTCATGGATGAGCTGTCCGGCAGAGATACCACCGGCAGCATGCCGCAGCAGGCAGCCGCTGAAGCCATTCCCGGTCTGGACAAGAGCAACGGCTCCGCCAATAAAACCGGTCTGCGCGTGCTTGAGTCCAAGAACGGCGAGAGCAATGTGCAGCAGTCCCGCGAGGCAGCTGTTCAGCTCATCAAGGAGAATCCGGATCTGAAACTGATCTACACCACCAATCAGCCCGGTACCATTGGTGCCTGCCAGGCAATCGATGAGCTCGGCAAGGCAAAGGACGTCACGCTTGTCGGCTTTGACTCCTTCGACGGTGCAGAGAAGTATATCGAAAGCGGCGTCCTGGATGCAGTCGTTTTGCAGAATCCTTACAATATGGGCTACCTCGGTGTGCGCTATGCCAGAAAGCTGCTGCGCGGCGAGGCAATCGCCAAGGAAGTGGATACCGGCGCTACGCTCGTCACAGCGGAAAATCTGCATGACGAGGATATTCAGTTCCTGATCCACCCGACCGGGAATACAGACAAGTAAGGAGGATCTGCAATGGGAAATGATCATATTAGACGAATCGGCAGATTCTACGGTATTGCAGGTGTTGCTGTCATTTTGTTCATCGCGATCAATATGATCGTCGAAAACTTCGTGTATGTCGGAAGCCGCAGAATTTACGACAATAATACCGCTTCCGTTCAGACAATGACGGAAATCAAGGATAAGCTCAGCGATGTCAATGAGCGTGTCATGCTCATGATCGCAGGCTTGGCGGACGATGATGTTCTGGTGCAGATCAATGCCGATTTCGGTGATATTGACGTCCTCAAGGAGGAATTCATCGCCTCCAACACCATGTCCGTTCCGGAGGAGCGCCGTTTCCGGCAGGCACTTCTTGCAATCCAGACATACCGCCGCAAGATCGACACTGTCGGTGAGACACTGATCACCGCCAACTTCGACACAGCACACAGCATCTACAGGCAGGAGCTCTCCCCCCTCAGCCTGGCAGCATCCGAAATGCTCGACGCGACCATTGAGGTCGGCAAGCTGAAGAATGAGAGCGATGTACACAAGGGCACGCTCATTCACGGCTTTGCACAGATGTTCCTGATTCTCGGAACCATCGCCGGCGTTGTCATTCTCTACTTTGCCGGCAAGGCACAGATTGCAGAGGCTGTCAAAATGCAGCTCAAGCAGGGGTTCGATCTCAACAAGCATCTCGGACAAAGCTGCCGCCAGTATTGCTATGATATCACAAATTACGGCGACGCAGACGGGCGGGTCATCGCGTCACTCTATATCCAGGATGGGATCCTGATCGCCGGAGACATTCACTCCACCGCCGTCAACGGCTTCATGCACGGCCTGACACGGGAAACCGCAGAATAACAGTGCTCCCGTCGGGCAGGAAAAATCCACGGATCACTCCGTGGATTTTGAATTTTCAGAGAAGCATGACCCCTGCTTTTTCGCAGATGTCCATCGTCTCCTGATCCCAGATGGAGGCCTGGACTTCGCCGATATGCGCCTTGCCCAGCAGCAGCATGGAAAGACGGGACTGGCCGATGCCGCCGCCGATGGTCAAAGGCAGCTCGCCGGCAAGCAGGGCCTTGTGGTAGGGCAGCACCCGTCTGTCGTCGCATCCGGCGAGCGTCAGCTGACGATCCAGGGAATCCGGATCCACGCGAATGCCCATGGACGAGATCTCCATGGCGCAGCCCAGCAGATCATCCCAGAACAGAATATCGCCGTTGAGATCCCAGTCGTCATAGTCGGGGGCGCGTCCGTCGTGCTTCTGCCCGGACTTGAGTTTTTTGCCGATGCCGATGATGAAGACGGTTTTATGATCCCTGACGAACGTATTCTCGCGTTCCTTCGGCGTGAGCTCCGGGTACATATCCTCCAGCTGCTGGGTGGTGACGAAGGTCACGCGCCTCTCCAGCAGGGGCAGCGCATTCAGCTGCGGGTATATAGCCTGCATCGTACTCTGCGTGTCGCAAATGGCGGAGACGATATCCATGACTGTGAGCTTAAGATAGTCAAGATTCCGGTTTTCGGGCAGGATGACCTTCTCCCAGTCCCACTGATCGACATAGACGGAGTGGAGATTGTCCAGCTCATCCTCATCGCGGCGGATGGCGTTCATGTCGGTATAGAGACCCTTGCCCGGCCAGAAGCTGTAGCGCTTGAGCGCGAGGCGCTTCCATTTGGCAAGGGACTGAACAACCTCAGCCTTTGCGTCGGCATGCAGGATGTCAAAGGATACAGGACGTTCGTAGCCGTTCAGATTGTCATTCAGGCCAGAATCCTCGGCCACAAACAGCGGCGCCGAGACGCGGTAGAGATCCAGCTTCGCGCCGAGATTGTCCGCAAACAGACGCTTCAGAAGACTGATGGCCTTCTGTGTGTCATAGATCGACAGCAGACTTTTGTACCCATCGGGGATAGTGGTGTTCATGAGATCGCCTCCGTAGAAAATGGGACCGGAACTGCGCAGCTTACTGGCTCAGCAGCTCCATAACTTTATGATAATACCCTTCCGCGCCCTTGCGGAAGTTCTTTTCGATCTTTTTCGCCTGAGCCTCGTCGGCGCAGAGCAGATGAAGGCGTATGATCTCTCCCTCTCCATCGGACATGGCGAGCTCGACGAAGCAGCCGTCCTCCCCCAGCGTGTGAGAGGCCTGGATCATGGCGGCGCGGCGCAGACGCTCACGCACCGGCTCGATGAGTTTCAGCGCGCGGCTGCGGACGGAAAAGGGCAGACTGGTCTCGACAGCGTCGGCATTGCGCGCCCCCTTTTCGGTGATGGCATAGCCTTCGTCATTTTCTTCAACATGGCCCGTCTCTACAAGCTCTGCAAGGCAGTCGGAGTAATCAAAATACCCGATGCC
>ONEQ01000202.1 GCA_900316885.1 uncultured Eubacteriales bacterium
AAGACATCGCCGAAATGCTTGAAGCTGATCCACGATTGGTAAGTAAATGGGTGAGACAATTTCGTCAAGGTGGGATCGAGGCGTTGGTGCCGACCAATAGCCGAGTAACTGTGCGATGGTCAGGCTGTTCAGGCGTTTCGGAGATACGGTTTCTATCGTAACATCGGACAGAATTCGTTCCTTGACCTGCTCGATCTCGCTGTTGATGATGCGTCTCGCAAGCTGAAACTGATGCTCATTATCGTAGCAATGTGCGGAAAGATAGCGCAGAAAAGCGGCATCATCGTCAAAGGTGGTGATTGCAGAGAAAATCTGCGAGGTCGATGTATGGGCATTTTCCTGTGATACAAAGCCTTTCGTATTTTCGAGCATTTCCGACACAACGGAATACGGCTTGCGATGATACAGGCAATAGAGGAATACCGCGTCTGTCCTGCTTTTGACGTTAAATGGTATCGTCAGATAGTGCTTCTGGAAGAATATTGCTGTTTGCTGAAAGTCCATTTCCAGAGCATAGCAGAGGTCGTAGTTATTCAGCCGGTTTGTGACACCGGGCGTCGTGCCGCGAATCCATTCCTGCACGGTGCGCGGGCATGACTTCCCAAGAATGTCCTTAAATCGACGTTTTACTTCGGTAAGCATGGTGTCTGTGTCGGCAGGTATGCAGGGAACGCCAAGCTCCGTGAGCCGGGCAGACACCCCTTCCAGAAAGACCGGGCGTTCTTCAAGCTCAATAGCGCGGTTGATGCCTTCGATGAGATCATCGGCGGTTGCAGGGTTGATCGGTTCACTGTCACAGGTCAGGGATTGGATGAATCTGGTGTAGTCATCGCGGGGGAGTTCGGGCATGGGGATCACCTCGGTATGTTAGTTTTGTTTCCTACAATAAAGTATAGCATAGGCATGGAGTAAAGTCAACATCTGGCAAGAGCAGAAAAGGAAAAGCCACACTTGGACGTTTTTGTCCAAGTGTGGCTTCTGCGAACCCCTCTGTTGACTTGCCTTTGGTAAAACTTCCGTATGTTACCCCGGCTGCTGGCAGGGGCTTTTTCTCAGCAACCGCCAACGATTGATTCAGCACTCCCCTGACTATGGGTAAGCGACCGTCGCAGCTACTTCACACGAACGAGGGAAATATTCCGCAGCGTCACGCTATATGAATCCTTCCCGCCGAGCAGAAAGGCAAGCTCTGCATCCTCAATGCCGTTCTTGACGGTGAAACTCTCCTCAAAATGCGCTCCGTCTGCGGCGGCAGACGCTTCTCCCTCAAACAGAACGGTACTTCCCGAACGAATCACGACTGGGAATTCCGCTGCTTCACCGGTGCAGTCGAAGCTTAATACATACTCGCCGCCGGATTTGAGCGTGATGCCGTTCAGAACCGCCTGCACATCCGCGGCGTCGCTGCCGCCAATCACAGTATTCACCCAGAAGCTCTTGTCAAAATCGCTGACGTAGTGGGCAGCGTTTGCGGTACCGTTCAGGACGAGATCATAGCTTGCGGTGTCGGCGGCATTCAGCCCGATCTGGTCGGATTCAAGTCCGAGTGCCTTGCTGATTTCATCGGCGAGAACGTAAGCACTGTTCTGTTGTGTTTTTGCCGACGGATGCCAGTCGGAGCCGAGTCCGTCCGCCATCGAATGTGTCTTGGAAAAATAACAGCTGATCTTTGCGTCGTCAAATTCGCTGACCGCCTGCTCGATCAGCTTGTAGACCGCATCGCCGCCCATTGTGCCGACAGTGCAGACGATCACGGCATCCGGATTTTTCGTGCGGACGGTTTGCAGAAATGCCTTGTAGCTCTCCACAAATTCCGCACTGTTTATCTCAGGATCGGCGGCAACGTAATTGATATCGTTCGTGCCGAGGTTGATGACCACCGCATCCGGCTGCCGTGCAAAATCCCATGTGGTATTGTAATCTGCATACTTGCTGGACTTTTCGTAGCAATCCGGGATCAGGCTGGCAGCATTTTTCGTGCCGTCGGATGTGTAACCGGATACAATGCCATGTCCGCTGTAGCAGCAGGTCGTATAATCTGCACCAAGCTTCTGCGCGGTCAGGTAGGCGTAGGATTTGGAAAAATTCTCTGTCGATGTCTTGAAGGAATCCCCCTGCGAAGATCCCTCCACGCCGTAAGCGCAGGTGATGGAGTCGCCGATGAATTCTATCAGGAGAGGATTCTCCACAGCCGGTGAAACAGGCTGTGCCGCGTCACTCTCTACATCAACCGAGCGAATGCCGACACCGCCGTACATTGCCTCGGATAGCAGCATGACTTTGACAGACGCAGTTCTGTCCGTGCCGTTCCAGAGTTCGACCGTCTCGGATGCCTGCTCCATGATCACATCGCAGAGCAGCTCATCGTCAACATAAACTGCATAACGCGGGCGGTAATCTTCCTTATTTTTAATGCCGCTGCTGCCGGCAATCTGCAATACGGCACTCCTGCCTTGAACGATGAATTCCGCCGCCGAGCCACTCTGCACGAGCCAGAGAATACCGTCCTGTTCCACAGTACGGCTTTGCAGTTTGACAGTTTTAGAGGTAATCGGGATGCTGCGTGACTGCATATCGCCGGTCGTGTGCATACTACGTTTCATCAGTGCCAGATCAAAGATATCGACCTCGCCGGAATTGTCCAGGTCGTAAAGCGCCGGTGCGCCATTGGTCAGAATCCACGTTTGCAGGGCGCGGATATCGTTGACCGTCCAGCTTTTCGCCGCCCCTGCCACGGTAATGCACAATGCACAGACCGCGGCAAGGGATACCATTCGTTTCTTCATAATATCCCTCCTTTATGCGTTATTGTAGTAATGCCCGTTTCAGCAGGCAAAGATCGAATACATCAATTTTGTGATCTTCGCAAAGATCAGCTGCGTTCCAGTCGGCAAGGTGCGTATCCGGAATGTGAAGCAGCCATTTTTGCAGCAGAATGACATCGAGCACATCTAACGTCCCGTCAGCATTGGTATCTCCGGTTTTGACTGTATTTTCTTCGGATTTGACCAGCAGCTTCGCATGGGAAAGCGTGATCTCGCCGCTGTATGCTGTTGCCGCCAGACTATCCAGATCACTGTAACGAATGCTGAGCTGCTCAAAGGCTGTGAGAATATCCGAAGCAAGGAACACTGCCTTATTGCCGTTAAAATAAAACGGCTGCACAGTATACCAGATAGGCGTATCGCCTGACCATTTCTGCAAGGCAATAACCGGCGGATAGCCCGTTGCACTGGTATAGTCCACTTCGACCGCGTAAGTATCACCAAGCGTTTCCAGCAGAGCGCAGTCCAGCGCGATGCGGTCAGGTGCATCGGCGGTGAGGGACTGCTGTTCGGTATAGCCTGTGGGATATTTCCCGACGTTGGAGTAGAGGATGCCGTGCTTGGGCGTTTCGCCCTGCCGTTCGAACAGCTCCGTCAGCGTGACGAATTCATAGCCCTGCTCGATGAGCTGCGGCATGGCGATCTTCAGCGCCTCGACAGTCTGCTGGTTCCCGGCGGCATCGTGCAGCAGGACGATCACACCGTCCTTGGCACCGTTCAGGATGTAGTCGGCGCGTTCCTGCGCGGTGACATTCGGCATATAATCCTGACAGTCAATCCCGCAGATAAAGGGCATGTCGATCGCGTCATACATCGCCTGACTTACGTCAATAAACGGCGGGCGGAAAAATTTCGTCGGTTCGCCGATGATGTCCGTGACCTTCTCATCGACGAAGCTGATCTCCGCCTGCATCTCCTCGGCGGACATCTTGGACATATTGCCATGCGTGCGGGAATGATTGTCAATTTCCATACCCATGTCATAGGCACGCTTGACGGTCACGGCGCTCTCGTCATTGATATTGCTGCCGATCAGAAAAAAAGACGCTTTTGCATCATATTCCTCAAGAATGTCCAGCACGTCATTCGTCGTAGTGGTATTAGGCCCGTCGTCAAAGGTCAGCGCGATCAGCTTAGGTTCGGCGCTCTCTGCCCCGGCAGGCAGGTACACGAAGCTGCCCAGCATCACAGCCGCCGCAGTGACAGCGGAAAGAACGGATGAAAAGAGTTTTCGCATGTAATTCACCTCATAAAATGCATAGGGACGGATACTATTATCATCATAGCATATTTTTCCGCACAAAGCAATGATACAATACGGATTTGCACTGACAGAATGCGGAAATCGTCTTGACATGACATCTCGTTTCGTTGTATACTGGAACAAAGGGCGGTGATCGTATGAAACGAATCGGTGTTCTGATTCCGGCAATCGCGGAACGAATGCAACACGAGCTGCTGAACGGTATCCACCGGACGGCAAGTGCAGCGGGCTATGATGTGGTCGTGCTGACAACGGCGACCTCCGGGCTGGATTACCACATCCAGAGCGATATGATGGAGGATGAGGAGAATCTGTTCACGCTCCTCGACCAGATCCGGATCGACGGCGTGCTGCTGGCATCGCAGTACTTCTGCAAGGATGCTTTGCGCAGTATGA
>ONEQ01000200.1 GCA_900316885.1 uncultured Eubacteriales bacterium
GAAAAGTTGAGCAGAAAGGCGCTTGCCGGGTTGATTCTGATCGTTGTCGGCACTTTGGCGATGGCAATCTGGGCATAGGAAACAAATAACGGCAAATTCTCGTTTACAGAGGTTACGCATGACATGGAAATGTCCGAAATGCGGCAGAGAGTTCAGCAGAAAGAACCAGGACCATTACTGTGTGAAGCCGCAAAACATTGATGAGTACATTGCTGCACAAGATGAGAAATATCAGCCCAGATTAAGAGAAATCCGGGAAATACTTCGAAAGGCATTACCCGACGCAGAGGAACGAATCTTCTGGTCCATGCCCACCTATTGGAAAGGCCGGAATATCATTCATTTCGCAGCTTCAAAGAAACATCTGGGTATTTATCCGGGCGATGAAGCAACGGATGCCTTTGCAGAGGAACTCTCAGAATATGATGTAAGCAAGGGCACAATACGTATTCCTTATGATCAGCCCTTGCCAGAGGAACTGATTAGAAGTATCGTACAATGGTGTTTTGAGAAATACTCACGGTAACAGAGATGGGAAAGGAAAGACCAGCTATGATATTAAACTGGGTAGAAGGATTCGAGATCAACGTCCGCATTGAAAATGGTGCAGCGGTTATCTCCGCCAACAGGGAGGGGCTGCTTTCCCTGGCCAATCATCTTAAAAGCCTGGCGGAGGAGCCGCCGGGAACGCTGGGTCTCATCATCGACAAGTTCCATCCGTCTGTCATGGGATTCCGCTCGGAGCGCTGGACGACGCCGCCTTGGTATGACATCCTCACACATTCCGATCTGGCGATCCTCGATAGACTTCCCATTCAACCCGTTGTGCAGATGATCGACAATGTGGAGCGCAATCACAAGCTCGGTATGCTGTTTGAATGTAATGTCTCCAACGGCAGACTCCTTGTCTGCACATCGAGACTTGGCGAGATTCTCGACCGCCCGGAGGTGCGCTGGTTTACCAAGTGCCTGCTGGAATATGCAAATTCTCCGGAATTCCAGCCGTCGGAAACGATCTCGGAAACGGCATTTGACAATATTTTCAACTGAGGTGGAGCATGAAATTTGATGAAAGCTATGAGCTTCTGGCGGATATGTATGCAGACCGTTCCTATCCGAAGAAGCTGACAGATAAGGTGAAAAATCACATCAAGCAGACGATTTCTGCCCTGGAACAGGGGCAGAAGGATCCCGCCAAGGTGCAGAAGATCTTCGATAAGATGACGATCGCCATCAACCGTCTGGAGCCGGAATTCGAGGCTGCCGGCAGCGAGCTGGAAACAGCGGCACGCGACTGCATCGCCACAGACGTGATGTATATTCTCGACTGGTTTGAGCTTGATCTCGATGTGGAAGAGGCTCTGCGGGAGCGCGAGTGGTGATACTTTACTTTTGAAAGTTTTTTCTATCGCTCTTGACGGATTCGACAAAATATGCTATAATGAATTGTACCCAGTGCGGCTACAATTGACTTTATCCCGAAAACAAGGAGTTGATCCCCATGGAAAAGATCCCGTTTATTACCAAGGAGCAGGCGGAGGAGATCGCAAAGACCTACCCTACCCCGTTCCATATCTATGATGAAAAAGGCATCCGTGAGAATGCGCGTCTCGTGAAGAAGGCATTTTCCTGGAATAAGGGCTACAAGGAGTATTTCGCTGTCAAGGCGACCCCGAACCCGTTCATCCTGAAGATTTTACAGGAGGAGGGCTGCGGCGTGGACTGCTCGTCCCTGACAGAGCTGCAGATGTCCGACGCATGCGGTTTCTCCGGCAGTGATATTATGTTCTCCTCGAACGTGACACCCGCTGCGGATTATGAGATGGCGTACAAGCTCGGCGCGTACATCAACCTTGACGATATTACCCATATCGACTATCTGGACAAGCTCACTGGCATCCCTGAGACAATCTGCTGCCGCTTCAATGCGGGCGGTAACTTCACCATCTCCACGTTCGTTATGGACAAGCCGCAGGATGCAAAATACGGCTTCACCCGCGAGCAGATGTTTGAGGGCTTCCGCAAGCTCATGGAAAAGGGTGCAAAGCACTTCGGCATCCATGCCTTTTTAGCGTCGAATACTGTCACAAATGAGTACTATCCGACACTGGCAAAGCAGATGTTCCAGCTCGCTGTCGATCTCAAGAACGAGACTGGCGCGGATATCAAGTTCATCAACCTGTCTGGCGGCGTGGGCGTTGCCTACAAGCCTGACCAGACACCGAATGATATTCTCGCGATCGGTGAAGGCGTTCACAAGGTATTCGACGAGATCCTTGTGCCCAACGGTCTGGGGGATGTTGCTATCTTTACAGAGATGGGCAGATTCATGCTGGCTCCCTACGGCGGTCTGGTGACCCGTGTGCTGCACAAGAAGCACATCTACAAGGAGTATGTCGGCTGCGATGCGTGTGCGGCTAACCTCATGCGTCCGGCAATGTACGGCGCTTATCATCACATCACCGTGCTCGGCAAGGAGCATGATGCATGCACCTACAAGTGCGATGTGACCGGCGGTCTGTGCGAGAATAACGACAAGTTTGCGATTGACCGTATGCTGCCACCCACCGAGATCGGTGACCTGCTGTTTATCCATGATGCAGGCGCTCACGGCTTCTCCATGGGTTACAACTATAACGGAAAACTGCGCTCTGCCGAGCTCCTGCTCTGCGAGGACGGCTCTGTCAAGATGATCCGCCGTGCCGAGACACAGGCAGATTATTTTGCAACATTCGATTTCTGTCATATCATGGACAAATACCTGAATAAGTAATCTTTTGAGCGTCTGCGTTCTTTGCAGGCGCTCTTAGCTTTATCACCGAATTTGAAGCACCGTTTTTGTGCAAATTTATCAAAAACCCCGATATTCTTCTTTTTTCGCGGTTTGCATTGACAAACAGCCTAAAAATAAGGTATACTTAATATAGTATAGGACGTATGTCCGATTGTGAGGTGTACATATGAACATCTGGCATAATATCAGCCCGAAGCGCATCAGCGCGGACGATTTTGTCGCTGTCATTGAGATCCCCAAGGGCAGCAAAATCAAGTATGAGCTGGACAAGGAAACCGGTGTGATGAAGCTGGATCGTATTCTGCACACATCCACGCACTATCCGTCGAATTATGGTCTGATTCCGCGTACCTACGCTGATGATGAGGATCCGCTCGACGTACTTGTACTCTGCTCGGAAGCTTTGAATCCCATGACCCTTGTGCGCTGCTATCCGATCGGTGTGATCCGCATGATTGACTCCGGACGGCACGACGACAAGATCATTGCGATCCCGTTTGACGACCCGAACTACAACTGCTATCACTCCATCGATGAACTGCCTGCACATGTTTTCGATGAAATGAAGCACTTTTTCAGCGTCTACAAGGAGCTTGAGAACAAGACAACTGCTGTCAACGAGGTCGAGGATATGGAGACTGCAAAGCAGATCATTTCTGACGATATTGACCGGTACATCGAAAAATTCTGTAAATAATGCAGCCGAAACTGCTTATTGAATTATTATCATTAAGAGGGAGGTTTCCTCCGGGTAGGGGGAAAAAAGAGTATGGATACGAATAATCAAGTTTTGTTTGACCACAAGTCCAATGTTGCGCCGCTTAGCCTGATCGCCATGAGCGGAGCGACGGAGCTGGGCAATAAGATCAATGATTACCTTGTAAAATGGGCGCATAAGGGCGGATTCCAGACCGATTCCTTCCTGGTTGAGAGCGAGTGCCCCCGTTTTGCATCCGGTGACGGCAAGGGCATCATCAAGCAGACCGTGCGCGGCAAGGATCTGTTTATTATCACCGATATGGGTAATTACAGCATTACGTATGATTATTTCGGCATGAAGAATGCCATGAGCCCGGACGATCATTTCCAGGATCTCAAGCGCATCATTCAGGCTGCATCCGGTAAGGCGCACAGAATCAACGTTATTATGCCGATTCTCTACGGCGGCAGACAGCACCGCCGCAGCTACCGCGAGTCTCTGGACTGTGCAGTAGCACTCCAGGAGCTGCAGGCAATGGGCGTTGCCAACATTGTGACCTTCGATGCACATGATCCGCGTGTCTGCAACGCTGTACCGCTCATGGGCTTCGATAACGTGATTCCCTCTTATCAGGTGCTCAAGGCAATGTACGAGAGCCTCGAGGGCTTCAAGGCTACCAAGGAAACCTTCATGGTCGTATCCCCTGACGAGGGCGCACTGGGCAGAAATATGCTCTACGCATCCGAGCTCGGCGTCGAGATGGGTATGTTCTACAAGCGCCGCGATTATTCCCGTATCGTCGGCGGCAGAAATCCGATCGTGGCACACGAGTATCTCGGCAACGATGTGACCGGCAAGGATGTGTTCATCGCAGATGACATCATTTCCTCCGGTGAATCCATGCTCGATATTGCCTATGCTCTGAAGGAGCGCGGTGCAAAGCGCATTTTCACCTATGCAACCTACTCCATCTTCACCAACGGTCTGGAGAAGTTTGCGTGAGTGGTTCCATGAGGTGGATGTTTCCAAGTATGTGGCTTACTTCATTGCTTCCATCAATCACGATGTTTCCATCAGCACTGTGATCGATCCGCACGAGAAGATCCGTATCCTGCTGGAAAAGTACAACTAAAACGCAATGCCGGAGGGTACTTACCCTCCGGCATTATTTTATAAAATAACCCCTCTGCAACGGCTTGCAGAGGGGTTTTGTACATGTTATACGGCTTCATCCTGCTGGAAATCCGGCAACTGATAGGCAGCCTTGTAGCCGCCGGGTGTGGTTCCCATATACTTCTTGAAAATCTTGATAAAATAGCTCTGCGAGCTGAACGCCAGCAGATTGCTGATCTCCAGTGTCGAGTATTCCGAATAGCGAAGGAGATTCGCAGCAGATTCGATCTTCTTCTGGTTCACATAGTCGATGAAGGTCATGCCAACCTCGGATTTGAACAGGCGCGACAGATACGCTGCACTCAGATGCAGATGATCTGCGGCATCTTCAAGCATGATGCGGCTGTGCAGATGGTCGCTGATGTAGTCGAGCGTCTTGACGATCTGCTTGGAATACACGCGGCTGTTGCGGACACGGCGCATCTGGCGGGTATAACCCTCCAGCATCTCCTTGTGTACTGCATGTACCTCTGCAACTGTCCGGCATTTATCAGACTTCATGATATAGATGTCGCTCAGATGATAGGCTTCTTCCGGTGTCATACCGCTGCGGATACAGAAACGCGCAATCATCGCCGCTGAAATTGCCAGATGATACTGAATGTTCCGTACTGCGTCGTTGCTCAGGATACCATATCCCTCGCTGCACAGCGGTGTTGCCAACATTCTGACCAGCTCAATATTACCCGAACAAATGCTTTCATAAAACGCCATCTCCTGATCAAAGGAGGAATGGACAAAATTTTCTTCTCTGGTCGTGAATAAATGCTCTGCGATCATTTTATCAGAATCCTCTTTCATATGGACACCCCCTCCGGTCTTTGGTATTATTATAACACAATTTTGATGATTTTGCAAGGGGTATCACACTATTTTTTCTAGTCAGGGTACAAGTATGCGGGGATTTTCATCCCCGCCCACTTGCTTATAGGAAGATTGGAAATCGAAGCTATCTGATGAAGTGCTTACTTGCTGGGGTTGTAGGTTGCCCACTGATAGTGTGCAGAGAGCGGAGTCTTGCCGTTGAACGGCTTGAGCCATGCGATGGTGTTCGGATCCTTGGACGGGTCGCTGACACCTGGCCAAGCGTTCATCATGATCTTACCAGCGGTCTTCGGAACATCACCTCTCATGGTGTATGCCTCCTTGCCGTCCACATACCAGGTGATGTGATCCGGCTGCCAGTCAAAGCCGTACGTGTGGAAGCCCTCGGATGCGTCAAAGCCGAGGTCATACATGTACTCATGACCGCCCTTACCGTTGGTGTAGTAGTTGAGCTGTACCTTGGTAGTATCCTTGCCGAGGATTTCGATGTCGATCTCATCCCAAGGATTCTCGACACCGTTGATTTTGTCGGAAGGACCTGTGTAGGTGAAGAACGAGGAAACAACGCCATCATTCTTGATCGCCTGCATGGATACCTCATAGTAACCGTAGCTGTAGAAGTTGTTGGTTCTGTACTCGGCACCGGAATACATGCCCTTGCCGCCCTTGTCCTGATCGATGGTCAGAGTCAGCATGCCGCCGTCAAGGGAGGTATTGGACTTGTGCCACCAGCAATCAAATACAGAGCCGTTGGTCCATCCGTCAGAGGCGAAGAAGTCGCCGCCCTTGCCGGTACGGAAGTCAGATACCATCTTAGCATTGGCATTCATCGGTGTACCGTAGTCCTTGATGCTGCTGGTAGAAGGCTGCTGGATCGGAGCCTCGGTAGGTTTCGGATCCTGCTTTGCCTGCTCTGCCTCGATCTCCTCGAGTGTGCGCGGATTCTTAGCACCGTCAGCCTGCTTGTAGGTTGCCCACTGATAGTGTGCGGAGAGCGGAGTGGTACCGTCGTACTTCTTCAGCCAGTCAATGACATTATCCTTATTGCTCGGATCGGATACACCCGGCCAGGTGTTCATCATGATCTTGCCCGGGGTGCTCGGGATGTTCTGATTTGCAGAATAAACCTTCTTGCCGTCTACATACCAGTCGATGTGATCCGGCTGCCAGTCAAAGCCATAGGTATGATAGCCCTCAGATGCATCAAAGCCAAGATCATACATGTACTCGTGCTGACCCTTACTATTGGTATAGTAGTTGAACTGAACCTTGGTTGTGTCCTTGCCGAGGATCTCGATATCAATCTCATCCCACGGGTTCTCTACGTCGTTGATTTTGTCGGAAGGACCGGTGTAAGTAAAGAAGGAAGATACAACACCGTCATTCTTGATTGCCTGCATGGAGGTCTCATAGTAGCCGTAGTGATAGAACTTGTTAGTTCTATACTCGGCGCCGGAATACATGCCCTTGTCATTCTTGTCCTTGTCGATGGTCAGTGTCAGCTTGCCGCCGTCGAGAGAGGTATTGGA